>CAZIDT010000009.1:0-13446 GCA_964537855.1 uncultured Nitrosomonas sp. | reverse complement strand
TACAATGATTAAAAATTAATTTTTAGGAAAGGAGCTTGGAAAATATGTTTAATATTGATCAAGTCATCATTGGATTCGATAATGCATTACGTACACTTGCTGCACCCGCTCAGACTTTTCGCCCTATTCCGGGCAATAATCTGCCGGAGCATGAACTAACAGAGGCAGAGAAAAAAAAATCGATTGCGCTAATGCGGATCAATCACGTAGGGGAAATCTGTGCACAAGCGTTATATCAAGGACAAGCCCTAACTGCGCGCAACCACGAAGTCCAGAAAGCGCTTACTAAAGCTGCCCGTGAAGAAACTGAGCATCTCGCATGGACAGAAAGAAGAATCGCTGAGTTAGGCGGACGTAAAAGCTTACTCAATCCGATTTGGTATAGCGGATCGTTTGCAATTGGATTGGTAGCTGGTATGCTGGGTGATAAATGGAATCTTGGTTTTTTAGCAGAAACCGAGCATCAAGTTGAAAAACATCTTGCAAGCCATCTGCACGAGCTTCCGGTTCAAGATGAAAAAAGCCGTGCGATCGTCGATCAAATGAAAACCGATGAAGCCTGCCACGCCACGATGGCCGTCTCTCATGGTGGTGCGGATATGCCTCTACCGGTCAAGTTAGCCATGAAAGCCAGCTCAAAAGTCATGACCGAAACTGCCTATTGGATTTGATAAACAATATTTTTAGCGCGCTAGAAACCTATATCTGAGCACCACCGCTATAAAGCTATGTTTTAAGCACTAAAACAATGGAAAATGTCAACTTAACCGATCATTTCCTTATCGCCATGCCTAACATGGCAGATCCTTTTTTTGCCAAAACGTTGACCTATATATGCGAGCATAACGAGCGCGGGGCCCTAGGGCTTGTCATTAACCGCCCCACTGATCTCTCATTAGAAAAATTTTTTGACCAGCTTGGTATTCCTAAACTTGATACATTCCCTAAAGGACATACTGTCCTATTTGGTGGTCCAGTGCAAATCGATAGCGGTTTTGTATTACATAAACCGATTGGAAACTGGAAATCAACATTGGCAGTTAATCCAACCGTGGGATTAACCTCCTCAGTTGATATTTTCAACGCTATCGCAAATTGCGAAGGCCCGGAAGAAATGCTTGTCACACTTGGTTATTCGGGATGGGCGCCGGGGCAAATAGAACAAGAACTGGCCCAGAATGCCTGGCTTACGGTACCTGCTTCTCATAGCATCATCTTTGAAATGACGTTTGATGAACGATTACCCGCAGCAATCAAGTTGCTTGGTATTAATTTTTCCAATCTATCCAATCAAGTTGGTCATGCCTAGTTTGACAACCGAACAAGCAATCAAAACCCAATGATGACAAGCTGCTCAGAAAGCACATTAGCCACCTTTGACGATCCTAAGCACTGCCCCCATGGAACAGTTTTAGCCTTTGATTTTGGAAAATGCTATATCGGCATTGCGATCGGTGAGAGCGAGCTCAGGCTCGCTCACCCACTCACTACGATCAAGAGTAATGTTACTAAAATTCAATTTGAATCTATCACAAAACTCATTAAAGAATGGGAACCTAAACTATTAGTCGTTGGATTACCGCTACATGATGACGGAACAGAAAATGAAATGACTCGATTAAGCAAGTTGTTCGCGAGACGCCTAGAAGGTCGCTATAGAATCAAAGTCGTCATGGTCGATGAACGCTTTACAACGCGTAGCGCAAGATCAACGCTCAATGAATTGGGTATTTATCGGCAACAACAAGACCGTTTTATCGATCAAATTGCGGCACAGCACATTCTTCAATCTTTCTTCGATCATGTCCCATCCACTACCTGACGCAGAGTTTCTACTCGCTGAGCTTATCAAGCAACTAACACCGATTGCACATGAATCCATGGCAATGGTGGGCATCCATACCGGAGGCGTATGGATTGCGCAACGCATTCATCAGGCACTTGGACTTAAAATTCCCCTTGGTGTTCTTGATATCTCATTTTATCGAGATGATTATAGTAAAATTGGTCTACATCCTCAGGTAAAGCCATCTGCTCTTCCGTTTGAAGTAGAAAATAGCCAAATTATTCTAGTCGATGATGTGCTTTACACGGGAAGAACAATACGGGCGGCAGTCAATGAAATTTTCGATTATGGAAGACCCGCTAGTATTCATTTAGCTGTTTTAGTCGATCGGGGAGAAAGAGAGCTGCCAATCGCTGCTCAATATGTAGGTGCTGTATTATCATTACCCACCAATAATATGTTAGAGCTTAAGCAACAATTAGATGGGAAACTTAGTTTAGGTTTACTCGACATTAAGCTAGCAGCAGAATGAATCACCAACTCCAACTCAGCAAAAACGGTGAGCTACTTCACTTACTCACCATTGAAGGCTTACCGACCGCAATTCTGACGCAAATTCTTGATACGGCGGAGTCTTTTACAGGCGTCACGGAAAGAGAAATTAAAAAAATCCCGCTGCTGCGGGGCAAATCGATATTTAATCTCTTTTTTGAACCGAGTACACGCACTCGAACGACTTTTGAAATCGCTGCAAAACGACTATCTGCTGATGTGCTTAACTTAAATATTGCGGTTTCAGCTCAATCAAAAGGTGAGGCACTATTGGATACCGTGAACAATCTATCGGCGATGCATGCGGATATGTTTGTTGTTCGCCACTCTCAAAGCGGGGCAGCGCATATGATTGCCAGCCACGTAAAACCCGATATTCACGTCATCAACGCGGGCGATGGTCGCCATGCCCATCCGACTCAGGCGTTACTCGATATGTTTACGATTCGTCGCTATAAGCATGATTTTCATAATCTACGCGTGGCGATTGTTGGAGATATTTTGCACTCAAGAGTAGCACGCTCACAAATTCACGCCTTAAGCACGCTCGGTGTGCCGGAAATTCGAGTCATCGCTCCCAAAACATTACTTCCCAACAAAGTGGAGCGATTAGGCGTTCATGTGTACCATGATATGGAAAAGGGGCTGTGTGATGTCGACGTCGTTATCATGTTGCGCCTCCAAAATGAGCGCATGCTGGGAGCTAATTTACCGAGCAACGAAGAATATTTCAAATATTATGGGCTAACCCCTGAAAAATTAGCAAAAGCAAAACCCGATGCGATTGTGATGCATCCTGGCCCCATGAATCGTGGCGTTGAAATTGACTCTGTCGTAGCCGATGGTAAGCAATCGGTCATCCTGCCACAAGTTACTTTTGGCATTGCCGTGAGAATGGCAGTCATGTCGATTTTGGCAGGCAATTAAACGAAAAAATTCGTGATGCCAATATTCAAATGAAAACCCTAATTCAAATCAGTAATCACTAAGATCGTTCATCCTCCTTATGAAATTACTCATCAAAAATGGACGCTTAATCGATCCCAAAAATAAACTCGATGCAATCAACGATCTCTGCATTGCTGATGGCAAAATCGTTGCAATTGGCAGCATTCCCCCAGGATTTGGCGATTGTCCTGTCATCGATGCAAAAGATTGGATCGTTTGCCCAGGGTTGATTGATCTATCAGCTCGACTACGCGAACCAGGTTTAGAATATAAAGCAACGCTTGAATCAGAGCTCGATGCTGCAGCTGCTGGTGGCATAACCAGCCTAGCTTGCCCCCCTGATACAGATCCACCGCTGGATGAGCCTGGCCTAGTTGAAATGTTGAAACATCGCACCAAAAGCTTGGATCACATCCATGTATACCCCATCGGGGCCTTAACTCAGAAACTAAAAGGCGAGAAACTCACAGAAATGGCTGAGCTAAGAGATGCGGGGTGTGTGGCGTTTAGTCATGCAGATGAACCGCTAACAAACCTGCATGTATTACGGCAAGCAATGTTTTACGCATCCACTTTTAATTTTAGTGTTTGGCTACGCCCCCAAGAAATTAACCTAGCGAATAAAGGCGTTGCACATGATGGCGAAGTTGCCACAAGACTTGGGCTAGCTCCAATTCCAGCCTGCGCTGAAACCATTGCGTTATCTAATATTATCTTATTAGTGCGAGAAATTGGTGTACGCGTCCATGTATGTCGTATTTCATGTGCCGAGAGTGTTGCCATGATTCGAACGGCTAAGCAGCAAAAGCTACCTATCACATGCGATGTTTCGATAAACCATCTCCATCTTTCAGAAATGGATATTGGCTTTTTTAATACCAATTGCCATCTCATCCCACCCCTTAGAAATATGCAAGACCGGGATTCGCTTAGATCAGGGCTATTGGATGGAACCATTGATGCAATCTGCTCTGACCATGCACCTATTGATGATGATGCAAAACTTCTACCTTTCGGAGAATCAGAAGCCGGCGCTAGTGGATTAGAGCTTTTACTGTCGTTGACGTTAAAATGGGCAAGTTCAATGAATCTTTCGCTAATGGATGCACTAAGATCCATTACCGAAACACCAGCGAGTATCTTGGCGATTGACGCTGGGCATCTTAGTCCGGGCGCAGCAGCGGATATTTGCATCTTCGACCCTGAAACTTATTGGAAAGTAACGCCGACTACCCTTAAGAGTCAAGGTAAGAACACTCCTTTCATGGGGATGGAACTCCCTGCTTGTGTTAAATATACTTTAGTCGGTGGCAATATTATTTTTCAGCGCAGTAGTTAAATCACCAGAACGACTTTGACTGAGCTATTCTTATTCCCTTAACTCTTTTTCAATAAGCATGCTTTCTATGAATCCTTTACTTGATTTTACTGGCTTACCCCGTTTCTCAGATATTAAACCGGAGCATATTTCACCTGCGATTGAAACTTTGTTACAGCAATGCCGATCGATTGCCGATCAGGCTCGAACATGTTCCATCGCTACTTGGGATAGCTTTGTTCAACCATTGGTCGATGCCAATGAACGATTATCCCGAGCTTGGGGACAGGTATCACATTTAAATGCTGTCATGAATAGTCAAGATCTACGTGAAGTTTACAATGCTAATTTACCTAGAGTAACGCAGTATTTTGCAGAATTATCCCAAGACCAAGCCTTATTTGAAAAATTTAAGCAATTACGTAATAGCGTTGAATTTAACGATTTAAGCAATGCGCGCAAGAAAATTGTTGATAATCAGTTACGCGACTTTAGGCTGGGTGGCGCAGAGCTCACGACCGATCATAAAAAGCGTTTCCTCTCAATTCAAGAAGAGTTATCAGCTTTATCCGCAAAATTTAGCGATAACCTACTCGATGCCACTAATGATTTCTACCTTCTCATTACGCAACAAGATGAGCTATCTGGTATTCCAGAGGATGTTCTTTTAGCGGCCAAAGAAGCTGCTGAAAAAGCACCGGATCCATTGAAGGGCTGGAAGTTCACTTTGCACGCCCCTTCATACCTGCCAGTCATGCAATATGCTGATAATCGCGACTTACGTGAAAAGATGTACCGAGCCTATCAAACGCGTGCAAGCGAAATCGATAGCCTGGCGCATGGTACATCGAGTTGGGACAATATGCCACTTATCAACAAAATTCTAAAACTCCGCAAGGAAGAGGCTAACTTACTCGGATTCGATTGTTATGCAGCGGTTTCTTTAGCGCCCAAAATGGCTGAATCACCTCAGCAAGTACTCAATTTTTTACATGAACTCGCTGCCAAAGCGAAACCCTACGCGCAACGAGACTTAGAGGAACTTAAAACATTTGCTCATACCAGACTCGGACTTGAAAAACTAGAATCATGGGATTTAGCGTATGCGAGCGAAAAACTACGTGTGGAGCGCTATGCCTTCTCAGATCAAGAGGTTAAACAATATTTTCCTGAGAGCAAGGTACTCCCCGGAATGTTTCGATTAGTCGAATCCCTTTATGGAATTACGATTCGTGAAACGAGCGCCACAGGTCCAGTCCAACTCTGGCATTCCGATGTGAAATTCTTTGATATTCATGATGCAATGGGTCGTTTGATCGGTCAATTTTACCTAGACCTCTACGCACGTCCTAGTAAACGCGGTGGCGCGTGGATGGATGATGCTATCACCCGGCGTCGTATCCAGCAAGAAAACAAGCAATCAACCATACAAACACCCGTTGCTTATTTAACTTGTAATTTTTCAGCACCAGTCAATATAAACGGCCAACCACGCCCAGCATTATTTACTCACGATGAAGTGATCGTACTCTTTCATGAATTTGGCCATGGCCTACACCATTTACTGACTCAAGTGGAAGACTTAGCAGTTTCTGGCATCAATGGGGTCGAATGGGATGCTGTCGAGTTACCCAGCCAGTTCATGGAAAATTTTTGTTGGGAATGGGACGTTTTGAGTGAAATGACTGCGCATATCGAAAATGGAACGTCGCTTCCTCGTACCTTATTTGACAAAATGCTGGCTGCCAGGAATTTCCAAAGTGGTCTACAAACTTTGCGTCAGATTGAATTTGCGCTGTTCGATATGCATTTACACTACGATTTTGATCCTAATGGCGAAAAAACGGTATTAACACTACTCGATGAGGTACGCCAACAAGTCGCTGTTATTTTCCCACCCACTTTCAGTCGATTTCCTAATAGTTTTGCGCATATCTTTGCAGGAGGATATGCTGCTGGATACTATAGCTACAAATGGGCTGAGGTTTTATCAGCCGATGCCTACAGCTTGTTTGAAGAAACCAACCCAGACAATATCGTCGACCTCCAAACTGGTAAACGTTTCTGGAACGAGATTCTAGCGGTGGGAGGGAGTCGGCCAGCATTAGAATCCTTCATCGCATTTCGCGGGCGAGAGCCTAAAATTGATGCACTGCTCCGCCATAATGGTATGGCAACTTAACAGGTGGTCAAAGGTAAAAAACTATTTCGCCATAGGTTGAATAGTCATATCTTTGGGTAACAATACCCACATTCTGCCATGCTGTTTCATTTTTCCGGCCTGATTTTCAGCTTCTTTACCAAATCCCCAGAAGAAATCAGCACGTACCCCCCCTTTAATGGCACTCCCAGTATCCTGAGCCACCATGAGTCGATTGAGTGGTTTATCACTATTAGGCCATGTCGTTGAAAGAAAAACAGGAGCACCTTGGGGTACAACTCGAGGGTCTATTGCAAGACTCCGACCTGCAGTCAATGGAACACCCAATGAGCCCACTGGGCCTGATAGTGTATTGGGAAGCAGTCGAAAAAAAACATATCGAGAATTTTGATGCAATAGCTCAGTTAATTTCTCTGGGTTCTGTAACCCCCATTGTTTAATTCCTTGCATAGATGCCTTTTCTAATGGGAGTTCGCCGCGTTGAACCAAGAGCGATCCTATCGAAACGTATGGATGGCCATTCTGATCGGCATAACCTACCTTTATAATTTCCCCATTATCAAGCTGGATACGTCCTGAACCTTGAATGTGGAGAAAAAAAAGCTCTACCCGATCTTCTACCCAAAGTAATTCACGTTCTTTTAGGGTCGCTATTCCCTTGTCAATTTCCGCACGACTATAGAAAGGAACAACTTTGCGGCCTTCAAGACGCCCACGCAGCTGCAAATTTTTAAATTCTGGAAGTACATTCCCGAGATCGATAACAAGCAGATCATCGGGAGGTGAATAAATTGGGAAGCGATATTTCTCAGTCGGTTTTTTACTACCCCGCAGCAGCGGTTCATAGTACCCTGTAATAATCCCAGTATCGCTTCCATTTGAATTAAATACCTGATACGGGACAAGCTGGCTTTCAAAGAATAGCCGAATCGATTGCTCATTTACTTGTTCAAGCATACTGGCCTTTTTACAAACAGCTTGCCAGTTAGATTGATGCTTTAGAGCAGCGCAGCTTTGCATGAATGTATTCCAGGCAGGCATTAAATCATCGGCTTCCCAACCTATCAGTTGTGCCCATTGAGCTAATCTCAGCTGATTAATGTCCTCAGCAACGCTTGGAACTGGTTGTGTCGTAGCAGTTTGTTTGGTTGTTGAAATCGATTCGGTTTTACATGCACTTAGTGCAAGTAAGAATAGTAAACTTAAAAATGAGTATCTTTTCATCAAATTCAGGTTAGTGGTATGCTGTTACTACGATTTTATAAAATAAAAAAGAAAATTATATGTGGGTATTAGTTGTTGAAGCAGCACTTGCATTGGGCCTTTTTCTTTTCATTATTTGGTGGACGATCCCTAAAAAAAAGAAAGATAAAGATAAACCTTAAAAATCATCCAGATACAATAAACGCTACCAGTTTATTTAATCAAAACGCGTGTTGTATCTGACTTGCTAGCGACTCTGGTCAAACTGGATTGATCAGATCAATAAATTCATGGTTGATTCCGAACCGTTGCGCGATATGCACGCCAAGTGCCTGTACCCCGTAACGCTCGGTTGCATGATGGCCCGCAGCAATAAAAGCGACACCTGATTCTCTAGCCATATGAACATTTTGCTCAGAAATTTCTCCGGTAATGAAAGCATCAACTTGAGCATGAATCGCTTCTTCAAAATAACCCTGTGCCGCCCCAGTGCACCACGCTATACGGTGTACCTTTTGTGTCAGATCACCAATAATCAATGGTTCACGATTAAGCGAACTCGCAATAATCTTCCCAAAATCGCCGAGTATCATACAATTTGCCAGTTGCCCATACATTGCAATCGACTGCTCCCCAAAACAGCCATCGTACTGCAAACCAAGCCTACGCGCTAATTGAATATTATTTCCGAACTCCAAATGTGCATCGAGCGGTAAATGATACGCAAAAAGATTAATTCCATGTTTCAGCAACAAGCTGAGGCGTTGATGCTTCATTCCCCGTATACAAGGCTCTTCCCCTTTCCAGAAGTAACCATGATGCACAAGAATTCCATCAGCATTGCTAGCAATCGCTACCTCTATCAAATCCAGGGAAGCTGTAACACCACTAATCAAAGTATTTATTTGCTTATGCCCTTCCACTTGAAGACCATTTGGGCAATAATCGCGAAAGCGTGAGATTTCCAGTAATTGGTTGAGATAATTCTCTAGATCATATTGCAACATTATTTACTTTTAACCTGTTAGTTATATATTGAATCGTTCTTTTATCTTAGGTATGAATTTGCCAATGAATAAGCTCTGGTTGATTTTTGCACAAACCGTTACGATTTTGCTGGCTATTTTTTTTGTCGTTTCCACATTGCGGCCAGAACTACTTCCATGGACACCTCGTGGCAAACTCGCCACAATCAAAGAATATACTTCTGTAAATCCTACTATCATACCTAATAGTTTCAATGCTGCAGCTGAAACTGCAATGCCTTCGGTTGTCAATATTTTCACTAGCAAAGAAATTCGATCGCCAACGCATCCTCAATTGGATGATCAAGCGTTTCAGTTCTTCTTTGGCGATCGTTTTAGCCCCAAAACCAAACGAACATCCAGCCTTGGCTCCGGTGTCATTGTTAGTTCTGAAGGTTATATTCTGACAAATCATCATGTTGTAGAAGCAGCAAGCGAAATACAAATTGCTCTGGTAGATGGTCGAAATGCTAAGGCAAAAATTATTGGCTCTGATCCAGAAAGTGATTTAGCTGTTTTAAAAATTGATCTAGATAACCTGCCGAGTATCACTATCGGTAACTCTGAATCTGCAAAAATAGGCGATATTGTGTTAGCAATTGGTAATCCCTTTGCTGTCGGTCAAACTGTAACGATGGGCATTATAGGCGCAAAAGGTCGATCCCAAGTTGGTATCAATACTTTTGAAAATTTTATACAAACAGATGCCGCGATTAATCCCGGCAATTCTGGAGGCGCTTTAACTGATACTGCAGGTAACCTAATTGGTATAAATACAGCAATCTGGTCTCGAACCGGTGGATCACTTGGCATTGGATTTGCCATCCCTGTTAGTGCAGCTATACAAATTATGAAACAAATTATCGAAACTGGGGAAGTAACACGGGGTTGGCTCGGTGTCAGTATGCATGATGTTACACCTGAGTTGGTTGATTCACTCAAATTAAAGAAATTAGGGGGTATTCTCATTACCGGCGTGCTTAAAGATGGCCCAGCTGATCAAGTGGGTATAAAACCTGGAGATATTTTACAAGCAGTCGATGGCGATGAAATTAGTGATTCTGCAGAAGTACTCAATTTAGTCGCTGCTTTACCTCCTGGCAGAACTGTTTTATTAACCATTATTCGAAACCAATCTGAGAAATCATTCAAAGTAACGGTGGGCAAGCGCCCAACTAATTAAGGATGGTTGATTTATAACCTAGAACGATAACAAAGAAATTCAATTGATTAAATTGCTCAATCGCATTTATTGTTGGCTTGATGACGCAGTTCTTTCGCTGGGTCGTGAGATTAAATTATCTTATCTACCGCCGCTCATGGTCTATTTGGCGGCCGGTATTTCAAGTCTAACTAGCATAGTTGGTACTTTCTATGTCAAAGAACGACTGGGATTATCAGCGGAATTTCTAGCTGCATTAGGATTTTGGATGGCCTTACCTTGGGCACTAAAAATGCCACTCGGTCACTTAGTCGATTTAATTTGGCGATGGAAAGGCTTTCTTGTCTATCTAGGCGCCAGTTTGATCATGCTCAGTTTATTGATCATGATCGGATTGCTTGGCTATCCAACCGATGTGCAAGCAATAATGCCTATCGAGAATTGGTATGTGCTCGCTGCATTACTTGCTCCTATCGGCTACGTGCTTCAGGATGTAGTTGCAGATGCAATGACCGTTGAAGCTGTTCCAAAAGTTGATCCCAATGGACGAGCCATTGGACATGAAATGCGTAAACAGATGCATGTCACCATGCAAACACTAGGTCGAGTAGCAATTATAGGAGGGGGCGTACTTGTCTCGATTCTGAATGTTATTCTGATGCACGACGTAGGTTCGCTATCTGAATCAGAAAAATTAGCAACCTACTTATTTATATACCAACTTGCGCTCGTTATTCCCATTGTATCTGTGGGCGGAGTATTTCTAGCAGGTCACCTTAGAAGAAAAAACATTACTCGTTTAATGCAACAAGGAATCGGGCGTGCAGAATCGATTGCCCTATTGGATGCTCATGCCGATACACCTCCAATCAACTGGTGGATTCTGGGGGGAGGAGCTGCCTTCACAGTCATTTCATTAAGCGTAGGGTTAGGTGGTATTAACGGTGCGGAAGAGATCGTTTTTGGATTATCCATGGGCATCGTTCTCTTTCTAATAAAACAGATTTCAAGTGAATTAGACGAAGAAGCGCGCAATATACTGGTTGGAACGGCAATCCTAATATTTGTTTTTCGGGCCATTCCTGGACCGGGTGCTGGCTCAACTTGGTGGATGATTGATCACCTTGGCTTTGATCAGCAATTTCTAGCAACACTCTCATTGATAGGCTCTGCCTTAACACTGGTAGGTATGTTTATCTTTCGGCGCTTTATGGCAGAGCGATCGATGGCTTTTATTATCGGAATACTTACAATCGCAGGTACAACCCTCTCCTTACCTATCATTGGAATGTACTTTGGATTACATGAATGGACTGCTGCATTGACAGGAGGTTTTGTTGATGCGCGCTTTATTGCAATCGTAGATACCGCATTAGAATCACCTTTGGGACAAATTGCGATGATTCCAATGCTTGCTTGGATTGCTAATTCTGCCCCTGAAAAACTCAAAGCAACCTTTTTCGCAGTTATGGCTTCTTTTACTAACCTTGCACTTTCCGCTTCTCAATTGTGCACAAAATACATCAACCAAATATTCATCGTATCCAGAGAAGTTATTGACCCTATCACGGGTGAAGTAACTATTCCTGCTGATTATAGTCAATTAGGCTTATTACTAATGACTATTACTGTAATTGGTTTTGTGATGCCTTTGTTGACCATTTTTATCTTAAAACAAACACGCTTCCGAATCGCTTAATTCCCTTTAGTTAATTATTCTGATCTTAGCCTAAAACTTTACAGTGATCTGCCGATATATTTTGGCCTTTTGATCGTTCAATTTGTCTTTCAATTGGCAATCTTTTTTAATTACAGGAGATCTTATGCAAAGATTTTTACAACTTTTAGTAATCTTTTTTGTATTCAGCAGCACTGTTTTCGCTGGCGTTAATATCAACACAGCATCTGAAGCAGAATTTGAGGCTTTGAAAGGAATTGGACCAGCTAAAGCAAAAGCTATTGTAGACTACCGGAATCAACACGGTCATTTCAAATCTATTGATGATCTAGAGAAAGTAAGTGGTGTTGGCCCCAGTACGATTAATCAAATCCGTGACGAATTAACAGTTGGTGAAATCGCTGCTGCTCCTGATACTGAAAAGGTAGTTGTAAAAAAAGAAGAGCTATCTTCTAAGTAAGTATAACGACCTTCAACAAAACCCTCTGAAATTCGCTTTCAGAGGGTTTTGCTTTTTTTAATCCTATGCTTTATCAAATCTGTGCCTCGTATGTAATAATTCAATTTATTTATTGTGTTTCAAAAAAATAAACTCACACATGTTCAAAACAATTCAAGATTGTGTTGGTAACACTCCTCTAGTAAAACTTAAACGTATCCCTGGGCAAACCAGCAATACTCTTTTAGCTAAGTTAGAAGGCAATAATCCAGCAGGGTCAGTTAAAGACCGTCCAGCCCTTTCAATGATTTTGCGAGCACAACAGCGCGGAACTATTAAACCAGGCGATACTTTGATTGAAGCTACTAGTGGTAATACTGGTATTGCATTAGCGATGGCTGCTGCCATGATGAATTATCAAATGATTCTAGTGATGCCAGAAAATTTAAGTATTGAACGCCGCCAATCGATGAGTGCATATGGCGCAAGAATTATTTTAACCCCTAAAGATGGGGGTATGGAACGAGCCAGGGACGTTGCAGAGCAGATGCGAGACAAAGGTCATGGGTTTATTCTTGACCAATTTTCCAACCCTGATAATCCATTGGCTCATTACAAAGGTACGGCTCCTGAAATATGGCATGAAACCAATCAATCAATCACCCATTTTGTCAGCAGCATGGGCACAACGGGGACAATTATGGGATGCGCGCGATATTTTGCCGAAGTCAATCCAGACATTAAAATCATTGGTGTACAACCTGAAGAAGGATCCCAAATACCAGGCATCAGAAAATGGTCTGAAAACTACCTCCCTAAAATTTACAACCCAACGCTTGTGAATCGTATCCTCTCGGTCTCTCAAATGGAAGCCGAAACGATGACAAGACGTTTAGCACGCGAGGAGGGTATTTTTACTGGTATTTCATCGGGGGGCGCACTCGCTGCTGCACTTAAAATTTCAGATGAAGTCGAAAACGCCACTATCGTTTTTATAGCTTGCGATAGAGGGGATCGCTATCTATCTACCAATGTGTTTATCAATAACTCTTCTGAAGTTTAGATTAAATCGATGTGTACTGTTCTAGAAAACCTAGAAAAATTCCACTTATGAATTACTCTGAAAAAAATTCACGCGCCCTATCCATCCATGATTTTGCACGAGGACTGTGCC
>CAZIDT010000008.1:0-13480 GCA_964537855.1 uncultured Nitrosomonas sp. | reverse complement strand
GTCAGAAAGAATTGACCCAGTTTTTTATTACGCTATCCTCTCAAAAAATAGAATCCGCGGCAAATTCGGAGTAATTCATACTAAGAAAACGCAACTAGTTGAAGGATAACGCAGATATGGATTGGAGTTTGTATAGATATCAACATTGGGTGGAAAATGCCTTTGCTCAGCTAAAGCAGTACCGGGTAATAGCAACACGATATGACAAACTGAAGCAAAATTTTGAAATTATGGCAGCGCTATGGCATGTGGTTATCTTTCGCTACCTATGTGAAATGTCAACAGACCCTAGAAAACCAATCAAGGAAATCTTATTTCTTGCTCTAATTGCTTTAGTTTGTCTAGCATCATGCTTCCAATAAATAGCTGGGGCTCAGAGTGCGGTAATTTTTCAGATAACTCACGTTGCTTAATTTTTTCAATTACCATTTTAAAGCTTGATTCAAGCGAATAAGGCTCTCTTTTAATCTGATCAAACACCGCTTCCCCAAAATACGTAAAATCATTTTCGTTTGCACAACCAAACGAGGTTTTATCAGCAGCTGCGGCTGTAAAAATCAAGCTATTCTCATTCTGGAGTTGTTGAATAAATCCACCCGAATAGCAAGCTGAAATTAAAATGATGCGCCAGCGTATACCCGCTTCATCTAAATAAGATTGAACATCCTCAGGACGAATATCATTAAGATCGAGTAACCACATATTGACAGCAAGCTCATGATTACTGCTCCCATGACTAGTCAAATATAAAAACAGCACATCTTCTTCAGGATTCATTTTCTGACCAATATGTTTTAGCGCAAATTCCAAGTTTGTTGAAGTGGCCAGCGGGATCGTATCCATCGTCCTTACGTTGTTTATCATGACCATCGACCGACCAGATGTGTCAAGATGTGTATTGACTGCATGCTGCATATGCTTAGTTTCTCTCATAAAAACATCCTGGGTTGCATCTGAGCCGAATCCAACAAAGAATATTTCAGATTTCCCCGACACGCTTGGATGAATTGAGTCTAATGCATTATTCAAAAGTCGATATTGGTTATAATAAAGTCGCTCCTGATTCACGTAGTTAAGTACATCGGTCGTGTAGATTGATTGCTCGTTTGTTTGATAATAATCTTCATACCAGAAAGTCAATGTATGCGAATGAATCATCAATGGATACGCTGTAATCAATAATCCACAAGTGACCACCAACGCTGTAACTTTTTTCTGAACTTGTATTTGCAATATGATGTAATAATAGGTTCCGTATTTCCATATTAGAAAAACTAGATAACCAAGTAGATAATATTCGTTAGGTAATCTCGTTATCACTAAAGTAAAAATCAGAATAAAGAAAGGTGAAATACAATAAATTAATATCAAAAACCTTAATAGCGAATCCTTATTACCAGAAATCTTAGTTAATAAAAAACCAACCAATAAGGAACCAATTAACTCTATACCGAGATAACCCAGGCCATACCATTCAAATACAGGTCGGTCAGTAATCCAGTAGGAGGCCAGAATTGCAGTTAATCCATAGCAAATGAAGATTAAAAGAAGTTGATCGTGCGAAATCGTTAGGTACTTAAGTTGCTCATTACGAAACCCTAATAGCTTGAAACCACAATATAAATTGTATGATAGGAAATGAAATTCCTTAGCTAGCGTAGATAACTTTGATTCCTTTTGCAGGCTTGTGGACCAGTTCATTCTCAGCTCCAACTTTTCTAGTAAACAATGTAATGAACGGCAATAAATAAATGGGTTGGAGTTTGTAACTTCAGCCTAACAGCTTCACAAACATCATTTGTAATTTATCCCAGAAATTGGCTTTGCTATGGTTTAATTAAACGAGAATTAATATGAGTTATTAGAATGCAAATTGATGAGATCCAGAGAAATGTAGCTACTGCGCTTGCCGAAGATATCGGAGGTGGTGATTTAACGGCCCAGCTTATTCCAAGCAACGCGATGGTTACTGCACAAGTTATTAGTAGGGAACCTGCAATTTTATGTGGTAGCGCTTGGTTCGAAACTTGCTTTCATCAGCTTTCATCGCACATTGCTATTCATTGGTTTATTAACGATGGCGATGTTCTTCAACCCAATCAAATTCTTTGCGAAATAGAGGGTAATGCGCGCGTAATCCTAACAGCGGAGCGATCAGCACTCAATTTTCTGCAGCTCCTATCCGCAGTCGCCACGCAAACCTACCAATACGTTAAAGCAATAGAGGGCACGCGTTCTGTAATAGTTGACACGCGAAAGACACTCCCTGGTCTCAGGTATGCAGAAAAATATGCGGTCAGATGCGGAGGAGGAACTAATCATCGCATTGGCCTTTACGATGGTATTCTCATTAAAGAGAATCATATTATTGCTTCTGGCAGCATCGAACAAGCGTTAAACAATGCCAGACGGATTGCTTCTAAGAATACTATGATAGAAATTGAAGTTGAAACACTCGATCAAATGCGCCAAGCGCTCAGTGCCGGAGCAACAATGATCCTACTAGACAATTTTGAACTCGGAACTATGCATGAGGCTGTTGCATTAAATCAGCAATGGCCTCATCAACCAGCAATCCTAGAAGCATCCGGCAACATCACATTAGCAAATATTCGCTCAGTTGCTGAAACAGGTGTGGATAGAATCTCAGTTGGTAGCTTGACAAAGAACATCAAAGCAATTGATTTATCGATGCGATTTCTAAGCAAACTACCGAGTGAAGCCTTCAAATTGTGATTAGGTCAATCAGTAGTTTGGATATTAGCTATTAAGAAAATAAAAATAATTTATTTCTTATCATCAGCAACAACTTCGGTACGTACTGTAAGTTTCTCTCTAATTCTAGCTGCCTTACCTGACAAATTCCTCAAATAATACAATTTTGCGCGACGAACATCACCGCGCCGTTTTACCTCAATACTCGCAATCATTGGAGAATAAGTCTGAAAGGTTCTTTCTACACCTTCACCACTCGAAATCTTTCGCACAATAAATGAAGAATTTAGGCCACGATTACGTTTTGCAATCACAACGCCTTCATAAGCTTGAACTCGTTTACGGTCTCCCTCCAATACGTTCACATTTACTTGTACTGTATCACCTGGATTAAAGTTAGGTACTACTTTACCTAACCGCTCAATCTCTTCTTGCTCAATTTGTTTAATCAGATTCATTACATATACTCCCTATACACTTATTTTCGATTCCGAAATTTGTAATCTAGTTGCTGTTTAAATTCTTCTAGTAAAAGCTCTTCTTCGTCTGATAGTCCTCTCTCACATTTTTGAGCTAACAAATCAGGTCGATTTAGCCAAGTCTTACCCAGGGATTGTTGTAATCTCCAGCGCTTAATTTTTGCATGATTTCCCGATAATAATACGTTTGGTACGGGGACTCCATTGTAAACTTCAGGTCGAGTATATTGAGGAAATTCAAGCAATAAATTCGAGAAAGTATCTTCTTTTGCAGAATTATCATCTCCAAGCGAACCTGGAAGATGTCGCACTATACTATCAATTAGTACCATGGCAGCTAATTCACCACCCGAAATAACATAATTACCAATTGATATTTCCTCATCTACATATCGAGCGATAAAACGCTCGTCTACCCCTTCATATCTACCACATACTAAAATTAAACTATCATAGCTGCTCAACTCTAAAACTTTCTCATGATCTAACAATCTACCTTGCGGGGAAAGATAAATTACATGAGTATCATCACCAACTCCAATCGAATTAAGCCTAGCTTTAGCATTGATTATTGCTTTCTCCAGTGGTTCTGCTAACAAAACCATCCCTTGACCACCGCCATAGGGACTATCATCAACTGACCTTCGACTATCTTCTGTGTAATTACGAGGATTCCAAGTATGTAATTGATAAACTTTTTTCTTTTCTGCTCTCGCTGTTATTCCATATTTTGTAACAGCATCAAACATCTCCGGGAAAAGCGTAATTACATCAATCTCTAGTGACAAGACAGACTCCTACTAGCAATAATCCAGCCCCCAGTCAACTAATATCTTCTTGCTTTTAAGATCAACCTGAATTACAACCCGATCAATAAAAGGCACTAGCCTTTCTTTGTTATCTATATCCGCACCTTTGACACGTAATACGTCATTAGCGCCTGTTTCCAACAATCCAACTACCTGCCCCAATAACTCATTATGGATGTTAACTACCTGAGATCCAATTAAATCTACCCAATAATAACCAGCATCCCCATTTTCTGGCAAAACAGGAAGCTGACTCTTAGGAATTGCTATCTGCGCCCCTTTTAATTTGATTGCTTCTGTTCGATTGTTAATATCTCCCAGCAAAACAACGATTCTATCAGCATGAATAAAGTAGGATTTGACATCTATCTCGAACCAGAAATCTATTTTATTGTTACTACTTAGCCACCAGGTTGAATAGTCAAGCAGTGTGGTTAGTTTCTCAGTGTAATGTGCTACCTTAACGCAACCCATAATCCCATGAGGCCCAATAATATGCCCCATTGGAACAAATGGATTCTCTAGCGTCTCAATAGAAGTCTTCTCACTCAACCTACTTTCTGTTGACTACCAAACTGTTTAACTAACCGAGTAACCGTATCAGATAACTGAGCTCCATGCGATTTCCAATGATTAACTCGTTCCAATTGAATACGTAATTTTTCTTCCCCACCCTTTGCACAAGGATTATAAAAACCAACGCGCTCAATAAACCGCCCATCTCGTCTGAATCGTGAATCAGCTACAACCATACTGAAGAAAGGCCTTTTCTTAGCGCCCCCGCGTGCTAATCGAATAACTACCATAGTTTCTTTTATCCAATGTTTAAAAATCCTTAAGAGGCAGTATTTTAGGATAACCTCATAGTATTTAGCAAGTACTATAACCCTATCATTTATTTGATTTTGTGTATTTTTAACAGCTTGATCTTTCACGCGCTAGACCAGATAATTAAGAAACACAAACTAGATCTTGTTTGTTAATTAAAAAAAGGAGGAAAAACATGTTCAAAAAATCTTTAAGTTTGATTGCGTTACTTGCAGCATTATTTTTTTCAATTAATTCGTTTGCTGCCACCGCTTGTAGCGCCGATACAGAAAAAGATGGAAAAACAGCCTGTAGTGCAAATGAGGCTTGCTATCTAGTTGAAGGCATTTGTATTGAGAAAAAAAGCCTTCCTGAAGGGAAGGCCTGCAAAAAATCAGGTGTTTGTGCAAACATGTGCGTAAAAGATGATGGAACTGAAACCAAAAGCGATGGTTCTGAAACAGGAAAATGTAACTAAACAGTTAACCTTTTAATTGTTGGATAAGGGTTAGTAGTGATATAAAATATCCTACTAACCAAATTAAGGGACGCTTGCAAATGCATCATCTGGTCAAATGCGTTAAGGTCTATTATTTTGTCCCCGCTGATATCTATTTTCTAAGAAATACAGTTAAATATCCTGCTTTGAGTTCCGATTAATTAAAATACAGATTAGAACAAAGGAGCAAATCATGGATGTCTCAACCATTGCAGAAACCGCAACCGCTTTAAGTGAAGCCAGAACTAACCAGGCAGTAGGTATAGCAGTTTTAAAAAAAGCGATCGACCAGAATGCTGAGAATGCCCTTAGCCTGATTTCAGCATTGCCAAATGTACAGAATCTCCCGAACCATCTCGGAAGGAATATCAACGTAGTTGCCTAAACAAAAGTACTGCCACATACGAAAAGCGCTTGATTGCACGAACTCCAATCAATCTCGATTTTCTTAATTTTGGCTTTATAAGTAGTATTTAGTAAATTATTATTCAGCGTTTTATCTATGAATAAGCCTAATAATATGTTCAAGTAATTCTTCTTCTTGGTAAGGTTTTCCCAAGAATACTTGCACACCAAGCTCCGCAGCTAATTTTTGATGTTTCTCGGCTGTACGAGAAGAAATAATGATAATTGGTATATTTGATGTTTCTGCATTGTTGCGAACTGCCCGAATTAATTCAAACCCGTCCATATGAGGCATTTCTATATCAACCAACATAATGGATGGGAGTGTTTCTCGCAGAATCTGCAAAGCGCCAACACCATCCTTGGCTATTAGTACTTCATACCCTTCACGCTCAAGCAAACGACTAGTCACTTTACGTACAGTTAATGAATCATCAACTACCATAACCACTGGCAGCTTTGTTCTTTCCACCTGCCTCTTCGCATCAAAATCCCCCGATTGAGATTCAAGCAGAAAAACCTGCTCTCCTTTGCGTTGAAATATCTTTAACAAATTAACGATTAAAACAATACTCCCATCTCCTAGTATCGTGGCACCTTCGACACCCGGAACTTGAGATAATTGTAACCCCGTGTTTTTTACAACAATCTCACAATTCCCTATCAGCGTATCAACGTGAACAGCCAAAAGTAAATCCCCACTCCGTAGTAGCAATATTCGGTTATGACGTTTTATTTCAGGAGATTGATTTGTTATATTCAACAAATTAGGCAAATAAACGAGTGGATAATTATGATTCTGGAAATCAACCGATTGCCGCTGGTAGGCAGTAGTCAATCCTTCATTATTGAGTTCTAAAATATGCACAACCAGTGAAGAAGGTACTGCATAAGTATGGTCTTCAACTTTTACCAATACTGCCTGTGCCAATGCAAGCGTGATTGGTAAACGTAAAGTAAAGTTAGTTCCATGATTAAGCGTAGAAGTAACCTCAACTTGGCCACCCAAGTCAGTTATCTCATTCTTAACAACGTCAAGCCCCACCCCTCTTCCTGCAACCTCATTAACTGCTGTTAACGTCGTAAAACCATGTGTGAACAAAACTGATCTCACTTGCTCATCAGTAATATTTTCTCCAGATTCCAGCATTCCCAGTTCTTTGGCCTTTTCTCGAATCGATGCCAAATCCAGTCCGGCACCATCATCACGCAAACTGAGAACAATCTCATTCCCATCGCGACTAAGATCAATAGTTATTTGCCCTTCCTCTGGTTTACCAAGTTGTAAACGCTTTTCAGATGATTCAATCCCATGAACAATTGCATTCCGCAGTAGATGCTCGAGTGGGGAATTGATTCTATCCAATACGCTTCGATCAATCTCCATCTCATCACCATGGATAGTCAAATTCACTCTCTTTCCAACATCTCGCGATACTTGCCGGACAACACGATAGAAATGCTCTGAGTAATGCTTAAACGGTACTGTGCGAAGATGAATCAACTCATGCTGAAGTTGACTATTTAGTCTTGCCTGATGACTTACAGCATCAAGTGTAACACGATGAATCTCACGCAAATTTTTATGAACTGTGACAATGTCATCTAAACTTTCTGCCATTAGGCGTGTCAGTTCCTGGAATCGAGTAAACTGATCAAACTCCAAAGGATCAAACACTGATCGGTTATCAGCAATAGATGTTATTCCAGAAGGGATACGCGTTTCTGCCATTATTTCAATCTCGCGTAACTGACCTCGCATCCGTTCTGTACTTTCATCCAGATCTTGCAAAGATTGTTTAAAACCATATAGCTCCGCATCAACACGAGAACGTATAATACTCGCCTCACCGGACTCATTCACTAATCGATCTATGACGGCAGAGTCCACTCTCAGAATTGTTTTAGGAACTGTAAATTCAGTATCGATAGATTGAGACTGAGGCACTTCGAAAGCGCTCTCATTGTAATTCTGAGTGACAGTTTGGGCTAACGTGCGCTCACCACTCATAGCAGGAGTAATCAAAGAAATGTTTTGTACTTCTGCTGCATGTGATTTTTGTAATTGCTCGATATGATCATTGACTAAATCAAATTCCGCTTCGAGCTGATCAAAAATTGCAGGTGATAAGCTATCCCTAGAAGTTTTCTCGACGGTATTTTCCATTTGGTGCAATAACTCACCCAGTGCCATCGCACCAGCAATACGTGCACTTCCTTTCAAAGTATGCAATGCTCGAAGAAGCGCCTCACGCGCACTATAATCCTCGAATTTTGCTCTCCACAACCTTAAATTACACCCAACCTCAGGCAACAATTCATTCGCTTCCTCAACAAATACTTCAAGCAATTCAAGATCAATCTTGTCCTGAACCCCCGCTGACTTATCTAACTGGTTGGATAAAGTAAATATCGGTTGCTCAACCAAAGGTATTTGGTTTACTTGCTCCTGTTCGGACTGAATATCCACTACCTCAGTTTCTTCTGTTTGCAATTTTTCAAGCAAAGCAGATAACTCAATCGATAAACGCTTTCCAGTTTCAATATCTACCTCTGCTGGTTGCTGCTGATTGCGAACCGAAGATACCATGCTGTCTAAAACAGAAACAGTCTTACTAACCACAGCTAGCGCTGTATCATCGGGCCGATCAGATTTTCTCAGCAACTGGGTCAAATATTGTTCTAAGATAACCCCTATATCTGCTATATAAGTCAATCCAAGTGTTCTCGAAATACTTGAGAGTGTATGCGCAGCTAACATAAACTCATGTTTAATTGGGGCATTAGGATTTTCGATTAAATCCATTAATTCTTGGTTAAGTGTTTCAGCATGTTTTCCAGCTTCGCTGGTAAACACAAAAAACAAATCATGTGGAATTTTAATAGTTCCAACTGAAATACTCGTCTGCAAATCAGTCACGAACGATGCAGGCTCAGCTTGTTCAATAGCGGTAGTATCCTGCTGGACTTCTGTTTCTATTTCGCCAACATTAACCCTTTCAGATCCTGAGGCATACATTAATTGCCTTGCCAGCTCAAAGAGTTCTGCTGGATCAATTTCTGCAATACCTGTCTTTTTAAGACTATCGCACCAAGTACCTATCCTGTTATGGCCACATCCTAGTAAGTCAAGCAATTCCTTCGTGGCAGGGATTCTCTCACTTAACCATCTATTCAGGACTTGCTCTATGCGCCAGGCTGCTTCGCTAAGATCGTATAGTTTCACCATACGACCACTACCTTTTAAGGTGTGAAAACCGCGGCGAATCGCTGCAATAGCTTCTAAATCTGTTGGATTGGTTTGGCAAATTGATAAATTCTCAGCAATACTTGACAATACATCATCGGATTCCTCCAAAAACACAGCCAGTAATTCAGAATCTCCCGTTTGGGTCGGTATCGTTGTGACAATTTCCAATTCTGCTAATTGCGGCTCGCCATGCGCAAATTCAACTTGATCAGAAATACTTGGCACTTCAATACTGGAAACTGCCTCCTGACCAAACAACTTAATTGCAGATTCGACAATCTGGTCACGGTCGAACTGTGAATTCTTTAGCGCCTCGATATAAAAACTTAAGCTACTCAATCCATCAGCTAACAGTGTTTGCTCACCCTGATTTATTTGATATTCGGGATCAAGTAGTTTAGAAACTAAATCACGACAAAATGACAGCAAAACGTTTGCACGGTCTAACTCGAGCATCGTGAAAACACCAGCAATCTGTTTAAACAAGTCTGGCAAGGCAGGCAAATCAACGCGAATACTCGGGTCATAAAAAAAACGATCCAAAATATCCTCAATTTGTGCGAGGCTGATTAATGACTCTTGTGCGATTTGTTTGAATAGTTTCTTCTCTTGAACGTGATATCCTGTTTCATCTGGACCAGGCAAATCAGGAAGAATTATTTCATCATCTTTCCGGGTCGTATCAGCACGAATACGAGCTGCGAGGGCCTCCACTTGATCTGGAAACTCTGGCGATAATTGAAAGAAATTTTCTATCGCATTCTCAACAATTAATAAGGAAGAAGCCAAATCAATCGCTAACCGGTCTCCCATATTTTGAGGCCGAATGCGCAAAAAAGCGATAGCACCACTCATTACCGAGATCAATTTCTCAAGTGGACTACAATTAACTTGTGGAACAAGCTGCTTCAACCGATCGATCGAGGCCGTTAGCGCTTCGAGGCTCCCTTCATTCCCAGTGCTATATTCTCGCCATTGGTCATTTGCCCCAAGCAAAACTTCATGCATGGCATCGAGAATCGGTTGAATTGAATCTTCATCGGGTTCTGATTCCGTAGTAGCCAATTGATCAAACGAAGATAAAGGCGCCTTCCAGTCAAAGACATTCTCGATTTCTTTAATACGCTCACTATTAGAAGTACTGCGAGCAACGCGATAGAGAATTTCACGCATCAGTTGATTGGCAACCACATGCGCATCTTTATCAAAATGACGAATTTCCTGCTCGATCTTTCCACATAATCGGCGTGTCGAAAGATCAATCGAATCACTCTGATGCATCAACCCATCCAAGAATCCGGAAGACAACCACCAGAAAGTTCTTTGCTCAATTGGGGCAGGAATTTGCTCCGCCAAATTAACGGCATCGAGCATTTGTTTCAGGCCCTCTTTATTTGAAGTATCTTTGAGCCATTTGAGCAACCCAGTCTGAAACTCACTCCGTACTTTTTTAACAGTTGATTGTTTCTGAGATGGGTCTGCTTCAGGTATCGTCTTGGGTAAGGGAAGGTCTTGACGAAGATCAGGGAAAAATAAATCACTTTCAGAAATTTCTTTGACGCCTTGAGCTTGCATCAATTTACGGTAAACAGGCAATAAGGTCGCAGGGTTATCACTAACACCATCAATGAGCCCATCCAAATATCGATAAATCGCTCTGGATGCTTGCTTGAGAACATTTCTTGCTTGGGAAGGAGATTCTACCTTTTCTTGCAGCAATACATCAATCAATCCCTCCATCTTTTGACTAACAAACAAAACCCCCTCAAGCTCAAGCATCTCAAGCATGCCATTTAGTTGATGGATATAATACTGACAGGATTCGATCTGCATTTTATCGTCAGTATTGAGCGCATAAGCATCGATATGTTTGCGAATTAATACAAAAATTTGCTCAATCGCCTCTCTGATACCAACAACAGAAGATATGTTAATTTTAGCCTTAGCAATCATTCAATTACCTTTCATCAATCAAACGAGTGATACGAATTCTCGATTCCTTAAAATTAGTCTCTGATTTAGTCACAATTTACCCAGAACAATCACTAAACCTTGAATTTAGCTACTGAAGCTTTCAATTCAGAAGCAAATCCAGAAATTTGTTTAACAAGTTTTGCATTTTGTGAAGTCCCATCGTTCGTTTGTCGAGTAATCGACAAAATATTTTCCATGTTTTTGGTAACCTTATTTACCGACTTAGTTTGCAATTGCGTAGCATCGAATATCTTCGCAACCAATTGCGCCAATCGATTAGCAATTTCTTCGATCTCTTCCAGCGCCTCACCGGTCGCATTAGCACGTTTCGTTCCTTCAACAACACCATTAGTACTTCTTTCCATCGCCGCAATGGTCTCTTTGGTATCCCCCTGAATTGCTCGAACTAGCGAGCTAATCTGTTTAGTCGCTTCAGCAGAATGCTCAGCTAACCGCTGAACTTCTTGCGCAATCACAGAAAACCCCTTTCCCGCTTCACCGGCAGATGCAGCCTGAATTGCTGCATTTAATGCTAAGACATTGGTCTGCTCTGTAATATCCGAAATTAAGGCAACAATTTCACCGATTTCCTGTGAACTTTCCCCTAATCGTTTAATTCGCTTACCCGTTTCTTGAATGGAAGTGCGGATTTCATTCATACCAATAATAGCGTCTCTGACCGCGATCGCACCTTTCTCGGCTGCAGTTAGAGAATACCTTGCGACATTAGCTCCTTCTTCAGCTGCGCTAGCCACGGTATTGATCGATTCCGCCATGCCTAAAACAGAAATTGTTGTCTCTTCAATTTGCCGAGATTGGTTCTGCGTTGCATCCAATAATTGTGCTGAAGCTTGTTGCGCTTGGAATGCAACTTCATTGACATTTGTGCCCGCTTGATTGATTTGGATAACTAACTTTTGTAGCTCTTCGACTGTGTAATTAATCGAATCTGCGATAGCGCCAGTAATATCCTCAGTAACAGCTGCTCGCACTGTTAAATTACCCTCTGAAAGCGCTCCCATTTCATCTAGTAATCTTAGAATTGCTTTCTGAGTTGATTCAATCTCTTTCTCACCCAACGCTTTCTGCCGCTGTAGATAGTCTGAAAATGCTCGAGCAAATATAATCAGTGATCCTAATACCAATCCAATCGAAACGTAAAAAATTAAATTCTGCCATGTTTTAGCTGAAGTCTCTTGCTCTTCAACCTTATGCTTTAGCTTGTCTAATGTGTTTAACAAAACTTCATTGGTTTTAAATGAATCATGCAATGCAAGCTTTGCTGCAATAACCTCGGGAGCTTGCTTTTGTATCACTCGCACTTGATCATCGATTGCCTTTGAAATTGCTTGGATTTGCACAAATCTTTCCAATACACTTTTATTTTTAAGTGCAGCAATACCCAATTCACTATCTCCGTCAGATAAGGCTTTTAGGAGAGTTAATAATTGCTCACGTTCTTTTGTCAATTGTTCCGTGATATCTGAAATCACGAATTCGCCTGATAACAAAGTATTTACACTCTTCGTAAGACTTCTGGCAAGCACACTGATTAGCTTAGCAATCATGATTTCTTTTGATAATCCGCTAAGTTGCTCCATCTGAATCGACAATTCGTAGAGTAATTCTTGCAACCTGATGCTTGCTATATTGATATCATTTGATATTCCAGCAACATTAATGAGCACATCCCGACTATTAATCAGTAACCCAATTTTGCTTTCTTTGATCTGCCATACACGCTGATATTCATCAAGTAACTCATCTGATAATGTAACCCGCACCAAAGCAGGGAGCACATCACGGTATTTCTCGCCACTCATCAGCAGCGCTGAAAATTGATTCAAATAATTTTTACTATCTTGCAATTGCACAAATGCAATCTCATTACCCAATAAAGCTTGCTGTGATGCTCGCGTCAAATTCTGATTATGAACTTGCATGCGCCCTAAGATATCAAGGTAAGACGAGCTTTGTTTTGTATATTGAAGACTAACGAACATAGTAGTTAGCGCAACGAAAACAAAAAGCAGAAACAAGCTTCCATATAACCAGAATCGATTCTGAATCAATCGATTTTTCTGTGAAAGATTTATTTTCCGCCCCCTCGTACTAGTTGTAGTTTGACTTTTTCTGATTAACTCAGGTGTTAGCTTTAGTCTAGATAGTATCCCTTCCATTTCTTTTCTCTATCGTTTGAATAACAGAAACTCAAGTCATCAATTGGGATCATTGTTAATGCAAGCAGAATAGCTGTCCTGCAAAAAAACCAAAATTTAAATAAAGCCGAAAAGTGTGTCCTTTTCTTAGAATCGAAACCAGTTACGCTACTCGAATTGGGATATAACTTGCGATTTCAACTCAAATCTCCTTGCCTTAATCCTCCACCACTCCCATTATTTCTATAATAAAAACAACTTATAGGCTGGGTTATTACTTTCATTCCAGTAACGATAACCTAAGTCATCAAGAAATTTCTGAAAATCAGTTTTCTCACCCGGCGGCACTTGGATACCTACTAGAACCCGCCCAAAATCCGCTC
>CAZIDT010000007.1:0-13881 GCA_964537855.1 uncultured Nitrosomonas sp. | reverse complement strand
CAGGGTTAGTTAGTCCTATTATTATCGATGAGACGGGAAAAAAATATTTAGCTGAAATATCCCGGATTGGGGCACATGTTGATCCAGTTTCTCAGACGATACGTATTTTTGCGCACCTTAAAGGTGAAACGAAAGATGTTCTGGCTGGAATGAGCGGAACCGCTTACTTCATAACGCCAGCTGAACATTAACAGCGCCCGGCAATTGGTTATCTTATGCAACTCGCTAAGCAGAACCAAGAAAATAATAAAATTTTCCCCGCGCTCCTTCAACTAGAATCAGATGTTCGTCAGAGCGAAGATTTGGCTGCGCTACATTATTTTATCGTTAATGAAACACGACGATTAGTACGCTATCAACACGCTATTTTATTCAAAGTTACTAAGCGTCATCCTGACCGTTTTAAAGCAGTCAGGATATCGGGTTCAACGCTACTTGATCGCTCAATTCCAAAGATTCATTATATTGAACGCGTGTTGGATTGTTTATCAACGGCTAACCCACAGCGTGACCCTATAAGCGTCACTCACGATCAATTACCTCACGAGTTGCAGCGCGACTGGCAAGTGTCTACGTTATCGTTTCCACTTTGCGTTAATCTAATTCTACCTGATGGTTCCTTGATAGGTGCATTATGGATTGAAAGGGAAATCGCTTGGACCGAGGAAGAACGGTTTTTAGTTAAACGCTTGGCTAGCAGCTATGCGCATGCTTGGGGTTATTTTGAGCGAAACCGGAAGTTTGATTCTTGGTTTTATTCTAAGAAAAAACTTGGAATGATAAGTGTATTGCTCGTTTTATTATTACTAATCCCGATAGAGCATTCAACGTTGGGTTTTGTTAGCGTCGTTGCTAAAGATCCGCTCGTGGTAACAGCACCCATTGATGGTGTAATTGCATCCATTCCGGTAGAACCTAATCAAATGGTTTCTCAGGGACAAGCGTTAATTCGCTATGAAGATACGAGCTATCGCAATGAATTTACCATTGCTGAACAAGCACTTGCTGTTTCGCTGGCGGAACTGAAGAAAGTAACGCAAAGCGCATTTCAGGACGAAAAAAGTAAAGCTGAAATTGCGCTGTCAAAAGCAAAAGTTGAGTTGGCTGCCATCAGGCGCGATTATGCAAAAGAAATGCTAGATCACGTGACACTCCTTGCTGATAAGCAAGGACTGATACTATTCAATAATAAATTAGAGATGATAGGGCGTCCGGTCAAAATTGGCGAACGCTTAATGGAAATTGCTGAAGTAGGAAAATTGAAATTCCGCATCGATTTGCCCGTCGAGAACAATATCGATTTTTCTGTAGGTGCTCCAGTGAAGATATATCTGGATACTAATCCACTCCGTTCGATTGATGCAAAAGTGACCCAGATTGGCTTTCGTGCCGAGATAATTCCTGGGGGGATGCTGGTTTACCTTATTGAAGCTGAATCAGTAGAAGAGATAAGTCATCTCCGAATTGGTTGGCAAGGGACTGCAAAAATTTATGGGGGAACGGTTAACTTGTTTTTCTATCTATTTCGCCGCCCCCTTGCGGCCGCACGTCAATATGTAGGTTATTAATGACATGTACTGATCAATTGCGTATCGTGTTAGTTGATTTCGGTTTAATGTGAGTTTCGACCACTTATTATATTTACCGTCTTTACGAAAAGATCTACAGTTTTGGAAAACATCCAATTCATATGATGGGTCTCCTAGCTGGACATTATATGATCCGCTAACGCATCGTTTCTTTAGAATTGGTGATCAAATCTACCAAATACTAACGCGCTGGGAGGCTAAAGAAGGAAAACGGTTGATTCAGCAAGTTGCCAGTGAAACAATTTTTAAACCTGACCTTGATGATTTAGCAGCGCTTATTAAATTTTTGCAGGTGAATCAGTTAACGGTTCAATCGATTTCTCAGCAGTCTCAGGTATATATCGATCAGCATAAAAAGCTTAAGCAACATCAGTGGTATAAGTTGCTTAGTCAATACTTGTTTTTTCGTATTCCACTTTTTAGGCCTGATGTTTTTCTAAACCGAACGTATCCTTTCATTAAGCCTTTATTTTCGCGTTTTTTTTTAGTAATTGCCTTGATGACGGGGCTCATAGGGTTTTATTTTGTTTCCCGTCAATGGGATGATTTTATTCATACCTTCTTACATTTTTTTACGCTGCAGGGCTTAATAATCTATGTGATAGCCATTGTTTTTGTGAAAATCATTCATGAACTAGGGCACGCGTATACTGCAAAACATTATGGGTGCAAAGTGCCTAGCATGGGTTTGGCTTTTATGGTCATGGTTCCCATGTTATACAGTGATATGTCTGACAATTGGCGATTGTCATCGCGACAACAGCGATTCCATATTGCAGCCGCTGGGATCATCAATGAATTGCTATTGGCTAATTTTTGTCTATTGCTGTGGGTGTTATTACCTGAAGGTATATTGCGGAGTATTTGCTTCGTTGTCGCAACAGTGAGTCTTGTCAGTAGTTTAGTTATCAATACCATTCCGTTTATGCGTTTTGATGGTTATTTTATGTTGTCCGATGCGTGGGGTATTGAGAATTTACAAGAGCGCTCATTTCAATTGGCAAGATGGAAGCTAAGGCAGTGGCTATTTGGAGCCATAGAAGATAAACCTGAATTATTGCCACAACCCCTTGAATTTAAGCTCATTTGCTATGCTTGGATCACTTGGGTGTATCGATTGATCTTATTTTTGGGAATTGCTTTATTGGTTTATCAGTTCTTTTTTAAGGTATTAGGGTTAATCCTTTTTGTAGTTGAAATCATTGGGTTTATTATGATGCCGTGTATACGTGAAATTAAATATTGGTGGGGTTTGAGAGAAAAGATTCAACAAAATAAGCGTTATCGCTATTGGAGTTTGGCCTCCTTGCTTTTGTTTGGTTTATTCTGCATGCCCTGGAGTTCGAGCATATATGTTCCCGGCGTATTAACCTCAGCTAATTACGCTACCCTGTTTTCGTCTGAATCAGCGCAGATTATTGCAATGGATATTAAACCTGGGCAGCAAGTAGTAAAAGATCAGGTGTTGATAATTCTCAATTCACCCAAGTTAGAGAAAGAAATTCAATTGACGCAGAAACAATTGGAATTGCTGGAGATAAGGGTCAATCGGGCTGTGAGCTATGCGCAAGACCAGGAAGATTTGACAGTGATCCTTGAGCAAATTGCAGTTGAGTCGAGCAAATTGGTAGGGCTAGAGAAAGAGCGAGCCAAATTGACTCTTCGCGCGCCTTTTTCTGGTGTTATCGCGGAGGTTACCGAAGATTTGCGACCTTATCAGTGGATTGATCAGGGAAAGCCTATTTGCCTAATTGTAGATCCCTTGTCGGCTGAAATAAAGGGTGCTATCGCGGAACATGAGCTCGATAGAATTGAATTAGGGCAACAGGCTCAGTTTTTTCCTGAAAATCTTGAATTTCCTAAGTTAACTGCATCGATCAAGCGTGTTGATTGGGGAAATATTCAATCGCTTGATTTGCCTTACTTGGCTTCAAAATTTGGGGGAGGGATTGCTGTCAAAGATCATGCGGCATTGCTAGTACCTAAGTCATCGACTTATGCAATTTATTTAAATAATATTTCGGCTATAGTTCCCCAGCAGGAAATGAGAGGCGATATCCTAATCGAAGGTAAACCGATTTCAATAGCTGGGAGTTTTTTTGAGAAAATTGCTGCAGTACTGATTAGAGAAAGCGGCTATTAATTTCCTACATTTTCCTCATAATCCGCTATGTTGTTTGCAAAAGAGATTGCAGATACACTCGGCAAATACGGCATGTTTTTAAACGGAAATCAAGGAAAACGCATGAAAAAAATCTTGCTACTCGGAACGGTGTTTGTACCTCTGTTTGTATTTGCTGAAGATTTGAGTTTACGGCAACGCGCGAATTATGCGTTCGAACAAATGAAAGAAGCGGAGCGTGATGTAACAGCAATTACTCAGAAAATTGAAGTTAAGAAAGACCGCCTGGAATATTTCAAGCAAAAAGTGATCGAAACGGAACAAGAGTTAGCAGCTGCCTACAAAGAATCGCAAGAAATTAATAAAAGGGTAGATTCAACCCGGAAACGCTGGGAGCAACTGTCCAATCAATTACTGCAAGGTGATGCTGAAACCCGAGATTAAAGTAATAGCAAGCTAGATTTCCCATTCCAGCTGATTGAAGTCGATAAGATTTGCGGAACATCGCGTTTGCAAAGCAAAAACAGATCGTCGGACTTCCCTGATTAAGTAGTACATCCTATTTATCAAATACTGAGTAACGTTTCAATTGCTCGTTCTTTTCATTTTTCAATTGATCAAAAACATACACCTCGATTTATTTTTCTGGCATGATTGCTGGGAAGTGGTTTGGATCAAATAAAGGCTATTCCCACGTTACTATTTGGGCAATAGACGAAAAGTATATGAAATAACTCAAAAATACTTAGGGGGGTGATATGGCTAAAAAAGCACTTTGCATTGGGATCAATAATTACCCAGGAACTCATATGGATTTACAGGGTTGTGTCAATGATGCGCAAGATTGGACTAATGTACTGCAGTCGCGCGGTTTTATGACTAGTGCTTTATTGGATCAACAAGCAACCAAAGCAGCCATGATGAGTGCGCTAAGTGATCTCATCAATAATGCAGTAGCAGGCGATAGCCTAGTCATCACATTTTCTGGGCACGGCACTTATCAACCCGACAAAGACGGCGATGAAGTTGATGGGCTGGATGAAGCGCTGTGTCCCTATGATATTCAAACCAAAGGGGAAGCCTTAACGGATGATGAAATTCACGCAATTTTTAAGGCGCGTAAACCTGGAGTGAAGCTTGTCCTTATTTCAGATAGCTGTCATTCGGGGACGGTTACCCGTGCGGCTGCAGCAGAACCTGAAGCAGATGCGCCGCGTCCACGGTTCATGCCCATGGGTAATTGGATGCCTGATAAAGATCTACCGCATAGTCGAAGTGGTGGCGTCGCGCCAATTATCAACATCGGCGTAAGCGCTTCCCCCTTTTTAGCGGCCTATACAAAAAGCGAAGATGATTTATTACTTTCTGGATGCCAAGAAGGGCCTAATAACTTCAGCTATGATGCAAAAATTGCTGGGCGATATAATGGTGCATTTACTTATTATGCACTTAAAACGCTGAAAGCCCTTGGTGCTAATGCAACTTATAAAGACTGGCACGCGGCGATTAGAAGATATTTGCCTTCCGCAAGTTATCCACAGACGCCACAGCTTGTGGGAACACTTACTGCACGACAAATGAAAATTTTTTCCTAGCGATTAACTGATGATCAATAGTGAATAGGACTATAAGTCCTAAGTTGGGTGAGCTAGATGATAGGAGATGAAAGCAATGAGTGTTGATACGTATCAATATCGTGTAATAGGTATAGAACAATCCACTGTCGTTTCTCCGCAAGTTAAGGAAGTTAAGATTGTTAAGAAACGAAGTCTACTGCCTGGCAGCTCGCGCACCGCATATGTCGATAATTTTGATGTTAAAGCCAATGAGATTGTTCGTGTTGAGTTAAATAACGGTTTCTCCTTATGGTTACGTGCAGACGATTTGTTGGATGAGTTCGGGAAACCGAATATAAGTCGCGGAAACCAGAAAATTTGGGAAATTAAAATCGATCCTGTAGCGCTTCGAGCTGATCGTAGCACACGAGGTTTAGCAGGATTAGCGATTAAGGTGCTCGATTTTTTCGATATCGATCTTCAGTCTAAAACCGCCAGTAAGCTGTGCTCATTGTGGGAAGATAAGCTGCTTGAGAAGAGAACAATAGACCTTTATCGATGTTCTTTAGAAGATACCTACGCATTAAGCCCTAAGGGGGAACTAAAGCCCGATCAACCGTTACTGGTTTTTATACATGGAACAGCTGCAAATAGTCAGAAAAGTTTTGGTGGGTTGTGGGAAGCATCTTCGAAGGCCGGTAAAGCAGCGCGCGAGAAATTAAAGAAAAAATATGGTGAAGCAGTCTATGCTTTCGATCATCGAACTCTGACAGAAAGCCCTATTCAGAATGCGCTGCAATTAGTCAAACAGCTTCCGAGCAATGCAAAACTTCATTTGATTACTCACTCACGAGGTGGGCTGGTGGGCGAGTTGCTTTGTTTGGGCGACCTAAAATCAGCATTACCCGATATAGAAACAATCAATAAGCTATTTGCTGCAGACCGGACGATAGCGCTGCAGCTTGGATTGGATCCTTTGAATGCGGAAGCGCAACAAGACAGAAATAAAGCTTATGAAGCAGATCGCAAGCATCTTGAAGCGTTATTAACGTTACTTCAGCAAAAGCAGATCAAGGTTGAGCGTTTTGTGCGGGTTGCTTGTCCAGCAAGGGGAACAACGCTAGCTTCTGGTCGTCTCGATCGCTGGCTATCTGCATTGAATTATCTATCCGGTGACGGGTTATTTGGCGATACAGTCGATTTTTTACTGGCAGTTATTAAAGAACGTACTGATCCCCGAACACTTCCCGGTTTAGAAGCAATGATGCCTGGCTCTGCATTGACGCGCTTACTGCAAGATCCATTGCTAGAAACGAATGCAGATCTTTCCATTATTGCGGGTGATATCGAGGGTGACTCGATATGGAGCCAACTCAAACTGTGGGTGACCGACTGGTTTTATGGTAGCGATCATGATTTAGTGGTCAATACAGGTTCAATGTACGGAGGGCTTCGCCGTCTACCTCAGCAAGCTCGTTTTCTTTGTGATCGGGGTCCAGGGGTTCACCATTTCAATTACTTTAAAAACGACAAAACAGTTAATTGGTTATTGCAAGGATTAGAACGACTCGATAGCTCCAATGGCCCATTCCAACCAATTGAACAGGCCAAGCAAGAACAACCCCGCTGGCGATCTGCAGTACAGCGTAGTCGCAGTTCTGCAACACCACGTCCACTTGCTGTTGTTTTGCCGGGAACGATGGGAAGTGCTTTAAAGGTTGGGAAAGAAGAAGTATGGTTGAATTATTGGTCGCTTGCACGGGGTGGGTTAAAAAAAATACAAATCGGTGCAATTGGAGTTCAACCCGATGATTTGTTAGATGATTTTTATGGTCCGTTGCTTGAGTATTTAGCATGTTCACACCAAGTTGAAATCGTTCCTTATGATTGGCGTCTTTCAATCCGAGAAGCTGCAAAGCGGCTGATCGAGAAATTGCGAGCGTGTTTACCTGAGGCGGAACGCAATTATCAGCCGGTACATCTGATCGCACACTCTATGGGTGGGTTGGTTGTAAGAGCCATGATCGCTGATGGTAGCGAGGGTTCGGCGTTGTGGCAACGCATTATTAAATTACCAAAAAGTCGTTTCTTAATGCTAGGAACTCCGAATCAGGGTTCGTATGAAGCCGTTCGCTGGTTGACTGGAAATAATGCAACGCAGGCTAAGCTAAGTTTACTGGATCTCACACAAAACACCGATGAGATTGCAAATTTAGTGCGGCGATATCCGGGCCTATTAGAGTTATTACCCTTTGATCCAGAGAGTAAAGATTTTACCCAATTGAATTTGTGGACTGATCTCAAAGAACAGTTATCAGCAGCATGGCTCCCACCCGAAACGCTTGATCTCATCAATATTCGTGAAACCTGGTCTTTGCTCAAGAATCCTGCGCTATCAGTTGATCCAAAGTATACCTGTTATGTTGCAGGATGCCAGGATGCAACAGTAGTGGATTATCGGCTAGTGGATTGCGGGGGGTTGTTGCATGCGCATTCAAATTGTAAACGTTTCGAATTCTTAGCTACTCGCGAAGGAGATGGAACGGTGAGTTGGAAGTCAGGCCGTTTACCGGATGTTCCCCTATGGTATCTGGACGATACAGCCCATGACGATTTATGCAGACAGAAACGTGCTTTTCCGGGCTACTTGGATTTGTTGATGAATGGCGACACTTCACGGCTATCGAAAACTCCACCGGGTCGCGTCCGTGCCCAGGTTGGTGAGCCTGAGTTATTTGTGCTGCCAGCTTACCCTGTTGTGGATAGTATTCCAAGTGAAGCGAGTATGCGCGATTTTGGATTTGGATCGTCACGGCCGATGCGTGAAATAGAAAACGAACTGACCACTCCGATCATCGACGTGAGTATTTGCCACGGAAATCTAGCCTATGCTAAACATCCCGTGTTAGTTGGGCATTATCGAGGAGATGGTATTTTTAGCGCTGAAAAGGCATTAGATGAGCGTCTCGAGTATCAGTTGTCAACACGGATTCGACTGGGTTTATATCCGGGCGCAATTGGCAGTCACGCGTTATTTTATTCCAAAGAACCTAACGCCAAACCAAGTGGCGCGATTGTGATTGGGTTGGGGCAAGTGGGTGACTTGACGCCGGGGTTACTTACGCTTGGGGTCCAGAATGCACTACTCGAGTATGCGCTGCAGATTGCACAATGGCCAACTGATAATAATCGATTCAACACTGAAGCTGGAAAACACTTTATCACCATTACATCCATGCTCGTTGGAACCGGTGCGGGTGGAATGACCGTTCGAGATTCAATCGAAGCAATTGTGCGCGGCGCCATGGCTGCGAACGAAAAGTTAGCTGAAGCTGAGTTGGTCGATCAAGTTGCGATCAGCAGTTTGGAGTTTCTTGAGCTGTACGAGGATATTGCGATTGCAGCGGCTGAAGCACTCAATTCGATTTTGGTGAATAATCAATTATCCAACAATGTCAATTGGACAGATACTACAGTGAGAAGCGGAGAGGGTGGTTTTACCCGTCTACGCTATGATGAAATGGGCGGTTGGTGGCACCGAATGGAAATTAGTGAAACGGAGGGTCGAGAAATGTTGCGTTTTGTTTCAACGACCGATCGGGCGCGTGCTGAAGAAACACTCGCAACAGGCCAGCTCCAGCTTGCTGATAATTTTATTCGGCAAGCTTCCCAGGATGCAGGTGCTAACACGGAGGCTGCAAAGACGTTATTTGAAATGTTGCTCCCCAATCGTCTTAAAGAATTAGCGCCACAACAGGAAGGGCTAGTTCTGATCGTAGATGAAGCCTCGGCTCGCTATCCATGGGAATTGCTTGAAAACCGTTGGAGTCATAATGGAAAACCCCCGGCTGTTTCTGCTGGATTGATTCGGCAACTGAAAACATCCGTATTTCGCCCCTCACCCGTCCATACCACCAAACTCAATGCGCTGATTATTGGGAATCCTAATCTTTCCGAATGGAGTAGCTTTCCTGATTTAGGCGGAGCGCGTGAAGAAGCGCAAAAAGTGAGTGAGTTATTAAATTTGAATGGTTTTCAAACCATCGATTATATCGATGCAAACGCTGACGATATTCTTTCCGGTTTGCATAGAGATGAGTGGCGTGTGCTCCATTTAGCAGGCCATGGCGTTCATGACTTTGAGATCAACAAAGTTGATTCCAGTGTGCCAGAGCGATTGAATAACACGACTCAATCGACCAGTGAAAAGAAAAAGCTCGTCTCAGGGATGGTTATTGGTAAAAATACCTTTTTGACCCCCGGCGATATCGAGCAAATGCGCTGGGTACCTGAATTAGTATTTATCAATTGTTGTTATCTTGGCAAAACTCAATCGGTGAGTGAAAGGCCTTATGGCGTACTTGCTGCAAATCTCGCCGCACAATTTATTTATATGGGAGTTAAAGCAGTGGTTGCGGCTGGCTGGGCTGTCAATGATGAAGCAGGTCTGGCTTTTGCGGATAGTTTTTATAAGAAGATGTTGCTAGGAATGTCGTTTGGAGATGCTGTTAGACTGGCACGCGAAGAAAATTGGAATAATTTTAAAACATTGAATACTTGGGGTGCGTATCAATGTTATGGCGATCCAGATTATTGCTTAATTAATAAAGGAAGTGTTTGGACGCCTTCTACGAAGAAAAAAACTTATTATGCGCCAACGGAATTGCTAACTGATTTGAAGAATGATACAGCATTTATTCGGATGCAATTCAACGATAAGCGTAAAACAGAAGCGGAATTGGACAATCTGAAACAAATAATCGATTGCAGATTAGCATCAATTCCTGAAGCTAAACAAAAGGCCTGGCTTGCCCGTGAAGATGTGAAAATTGCATTCGGATTCGCATATGGAGAGTTGCGTGCCTGGAATGAAGCCATACAATATCTGGAAAGTGCATTGCAAGCAGGCAACACCGAATGTTCCGTTAAAGTGATGGAGCAACTTACTAACTTTCGAGTTCGCCTAGCAAGCCAACAATGGAATCAAGCTAATACGACAGGAGACGAAACAGTTCAGAACCAATGTCGATCTGATATTGAAAAAGCGATCAAAGCGCTCGAACCCTTGTGTGAGTTCTTCCCAACTTCAGAGCGGTTTTCGATCATGGGTAGCGCTTATAAACGCCTCGCCCGAATGCAATCCAATAAAAAATCGCTGCAAAATACGTTGGAAAAGATGGCGCATTATTATCGAGAAGCGTATGTGAAAAGTGGATCGACTGACTACTATCCTTTTACCAATATGGCTACCGCAAATTGGCTTGTCAGAAATTTAGGGAAATCATCCGACAAAGATTTTGATGCGTTAATCAACGATTGCAACAAAATAATCGCACTTACACAAGAGAAAAACAGCAACAATCCTAATTTTTGGAATAGCGTAGCGCTTGCAGATTGTTATTTACTCAAGTTGATGCTTCAAGGAGAAATATCGCAAGCATCGATTGACGAGGTGATCGTGCTTTATCAGCATGCAATGCAAAGAGGTGCCAGTCCACGGGAGATTGGTTCGGTAAAAGAGAATTTCCAATTTCTGATGGATTTGACCCAATCGCTTGTACAGTCAACCCATCAAGCGATAAATACTGTTTTTGAGTCATTGCCTTGATGAGGAAAATAGATTGCTAGCTAGTTAGAGGGCGCGCGTATCAATGTGCGTCACCTGTCCTGTTCTTCGCTTTACTTCATTGTACATATGCGCAGTTCCTCCCGGCCCATCGCCGCCTCCGCCATCCCATAAGCAAATAAACTGCACTTTCTGGATACCATGCGCGAGCGCTGTATAGAGTAGCCAGAGATTGCATCGTTCATAAGGATCACTATCAGTGGGTATTGGCCCTAATGCATCTGGAGCAGAACGAATTGCAAACGCGAGCCTAGTTTTGGCAGCTAAGTAACGAGTGCGCCATGCTTCACTGTGACAAACAACCGATTTCTGGATGAATTCAGGTTCATCGAAAGGTTGAAGCCATTGTACTTTTACTCCCAATTGCTGGCATGCTTCAGTAAATAATAAATCACCCCCGCAGGCGCCTTGTGTGAGTGCCCAATCTTGAGGACCTGCCCCTAAGTTTTTTAGTGCCGTAGTAATTTGTTGTATTGCATTGGGTTCTTTTTCTGCGGGGAAGCGAGGTGTTGGCCGGTTGGGTGCATCAATCATATGGCCGCTAAATAGGAAGACTTGACGGGGCGCCTGCTGATCAGTTTTTGGTTTGGTTGATCGCTGAAGTGCACGCTCAAAGGTTTCAATACCTGCTGCCACGTTTTCAGAATGAAAACCTAATTGATTGAGTAGTTGTAATTGCTGTAGGCTAGCATGGAGCGTGAATCCTTGATTATCATTGTCTGCAATCGCTTCTTTATACGCGGCTTTAACGGTTTCTGGGGTGCCAACCAATATTTCTAGATCACCGAGCGTGGCTTGTGGCCAGAATGAAGGTCGTGTCTCAGTCTCAACGCCGGCAGCAAAGCGTATTGCCCCCGCCATGGCGCTCATTTCTGCATGATACTTGGCATTGTGGGTTAGATCTTCATATAAATACATCAGTGTCAACGCGTTAATTCCGGAGTAGTAATGCCCTGGATTAAATCGGAAAGCGGTGCGATAACTTGCAATCGCATTTTGCAATAGTGGAGATTGGTAAGCTGCTTCGTCGCGGTTGCATTGTATTGTTTGATCGGGTAGATACCAGGCGTTATACCACGCGTCTTTATCGACTCGCCCCAGCAGTGCCCAGGTTTCTGGATCGTGTTTATATTTCTCCTGATTGAGGATAGCTTGGTAATGGGCACGTACCAAATCAAGTGAATAGCCAGGTTCGTTATGCTGCGCTAAACGTTGCAGGCAAATGCCTTTCTCGTGTAATCCCATCAGATTATCGGGTTCAATGGCGAGACCACGTTCAAGTTGATCCAGTGCAAAATGGAAATGCTCATGCTGGCGGAGCGCTTTGCCAGCCTTAATCCAGGCTTCTGCGCGCAATGCCACAACTGGCGCTTCATCCGCAAGCACCAGCGCATCTCCAAGAAGTCCTGCATTGATTGCAAGTTTGATCCGGTTTTCCCAAGCCTGGTATTTTTCCCAGTATTCTTGAATACCGCCCACGCGTAACGACTTCCAGTCTGGCTCCTGAAGATGGGGCAGTAACTGATAAACAGGGCTGGTTTTACGTCCATGCCATGATTGCATTGTGGCTTTGACCATTTTGGTTAAGTTTTGAATATCAGCATTTACTGAAATAGGGTCAGGTCCTCCTGATTGGATGTGGTAGCGTAATTTCCGATCCGTATAAAGATCAAATGCAGTAGAAATTTCGCCACCAAAAATCAATACTACCCCGCGTGCGCGTAGACCATGTCGTATCCCTAACTCATACCAAACATTGGGATTGTCGAGCGTAATGTCTGCAATGACAAGATCCGCAAGTAAAAGCTCTTGAAACATATCAGCACGAATGTCACCAGCACGATGATCTTCATCAACTCTAAATCCCTGTAACCCTGCAGCGTTCAACGCAGGTTGGATGAGTTCACCGTAGATACGATTGAAATCGATTGAATTACCTTGACTGTCTTTTTTGACCCCAAAGGGCATCGCGACAAACGCATGGGGTTGCATGACTGACCTCTCTTAAAGGGGTTTAGAGTAATTATAGTTTACTGGAATGAAGGAAATCGTTAAACGCTATCGAGAGAGTAAGGTTACTAATCTGTGATTTTTATTAGGGTTGGTTATAGAGAAAGCCCATCAAAGCTACTACTGTACAGAAGTACCATGTACTAAGGGCCGATAGCCCAGACAACGGTCCTTCAACAGAATGAAGAGTGTTGATGGTTAATGATGGTCATTATGTAGGCAACAAAAAAATTTTTTGCAGATTATCGATTCATGTGATTTTTCACACAGACCCGACAGATGCAAATTTGTAAAATTTTTACCGGCAGCAAGTAAATTTAGAGATTGAATTTGTTTTGATGCCTGCAGTTTGCGTATCTTCTAAATGAAAATTAATTCTTACAAAGGGAAAAAAATGAAAGTACCATTTCGTTCTAAAACCACTTATTGGGCTGGAGTCATGGCATCACTTTGTTTTAGTCAGGCCGCTTTAGCCGATACACTTATTACTCAATGGAATGAGGCTGCACTTCAAGCGATTCGAGTGACTCATCCAGGTCCCCCTATTGTGGCAAGAGCATTAGCGATAACCCATACCTGTATGTATGATGCCTGGTCTGCTTATGATGCCAAGGCAAAAGGCACGCGATTGGACGATGATTTACGTCGCCCTGAAAATGAGCACACTATGGCCAATAAATCAAAGGCAGTAAGTTTTGCAGCTTATCGTTGCTTATCTGATTTATTTCCTTCGGAAGTAGCAAGTTTTGATGCGATAATGAAATCGCTCAATTATAACCCCACAGATCAATCGACTGATACCAATACTGCTGAGGGGATTGGGAACGTGGCTGCCGCTGCAGTCATACAGTATCGGCATCAAGATGGGGCCAATCAGCTGGGTGATTTGAATGGTGGTGCTCCTTATAGTGATTACACAGGTTATACCCCCGTCAATTCACCGTCTTCCATCGTAGATCCTAATCATTGGCAACCATT
>CAZIDT010000006.1:8231-14084 GCA_964537855.1 uncultured Nitrosomonas sp. | reverse complement strand
ATAAATTTTAGTTTTCATGAAAACCACGTTTTTAGATTTTGAGAAGGGAATTGAAGAATTTGAGGAAAAGATTGAGCAATTGCGATTTGCTCAGGATAATTCGGCTTTAGATATTTCCGCAGAAATTAGTAAGCTGCAAGCAAAAAGTCAGGCACTTACTAAAAGTGTCTATGCAAAATTATCTCCTTGGCAAATTTCACAAGTTGCTCGTCATCCGCAACGCCCGTATACGCTTGATTACATTCAGCATCTTTTTACGGATTTTGAGGAACTTCATGGGGATCGGAACTTCGCAGATGATCATGCGATTGTAGGCGGATTGGCCCGATTTAATGGTCAATCGGTGATGGTGATTGGTCATCAAAAGGGGCGCGATACGAAGGAGAAAATTTATCGTAATTTTGGTATGCCTAAACCCGAGGGGTATCGTAAGGCGCTGCGCTTGATGACACTGGCCGAGAAATTTTCAATTCCATTGATTACGTTTATTGATACACCTGGCGCTTATCCAGGTATTGATGCCGAAGAACGCGGTCAGTCTGAAGCCATTGGAAAAAATCTCTATGTGATGGCAGGGTTAGAAGTACCGATCGTATGCGTCATCATTGGGGAAGGAGGTTCTGGTGGTGCTCTGGCTGTGGCAGTGGGTGATACCGTTTTAATGATGCAATATGCGACTTACTCTGTTATTTCACCTGAAGGGTGTGCTTCTATTTTGTGGAAGAGTGCAGAAAAAGCACCTGAGGCTGCAGAGATTATGGGTATTACCGCTGATCGATTAAAAGAAATATCATTAATCGATGGCGTCATTAATGAGCCGATTGGAGGTGCGCACCGTGACTATCCAGCTACTATGTTATCCGTAAGAAATGTATTACAAGAATCTCTCAGGAAACTTCAAGATATCTCTGTTGAAAGCTTATTAGAGCGGCGATTTAATCGATTAATGGGGCATGGCAAGTATAAGGAGATTAAATCTGAACGGCATACGTGAGGCGGTTGAGATCGTTTTGCGGCAATATGTGCCGGAGCAGAATCATCTAATACTTGCTTTGAGTGGTGGTGTAGATTCCGTTGTTTTGCTACAAATCCTTGCTCAGACTTCAAAACAATTTGCTTTTAATCTTTCTGCGATTCATATTGAACATGGTATCAGCCCTAATGCAAAGCAGTGGAGTGATTTCTGCCAAAATTACTGTGATGCATTAGGGGTTCCCCTCACTATTTTTCGTTTGAATATCAAGAAACAGCCCCAAGTAAGCCTGGAGGCGGCAGCGCGACGAGCTCGCTATACCATATTTAGAGGATTATCAGCAGATTTTATTGTACTGGCACATCATTTGGATGATCAGGTCGAAACACTGCAATTACAATTACTTCGAGGAGCAGGGTTGAGAGGATTGGCCGCAATGCCGGTCATGAGATTGCTCAGCAGGGCTGGGAACGTAAAGCTATTGAGACCACTTTTGACTATTTCTCGCAATAGTATTCTAAACTATGCTGAACAGAATGAATTAAAGTGGGTAACAGATGAGAGTAATAAGGATATCACCTATCATCGAAATTTTTTACGTCACCAGATTTTTCCTTTACTAGAGCAATGCTATCCTGCTTATCGAGAGACTATCACGCGCACCAGTCGGCACATTGGAGAGGCCATTCAGCTGTTGGATGTATTAGCAGAAAATGATCGTCAGTTGGTCATGGTTGCTGGAGATATTCACATTGAGCAGTTACGTAAATTAGATTTATTGCGGGCTAAGAACCTACTGCGTTACATTTTTTCACAACACGATATCATTCAGCCAAGTACAATTAAATTGGAGGAGATTCTGCGACAGCTATGGGCAGCCACAGCAGATAACCATCTGCGTCTAAGCTTTGGGGAGATTGAGATTCGCTTGTTTAAAAATGTAGTGAAGCTATTACCAAAAGCTAAATCTCTTGATCAGGAGAAAGATCAGCTTTTTTATTGGCATGGAGAAGCGGATTGGCAAATTGAACAATTGGGCGGTGTAATTAAATGGTCCAATCGTATTGGAGCTGGAATTGATTCCAAGAAGCTGATGGAGAATCCGGTTATAGCGCGACTACGGAAAGGAGGGGAGCGATTCCAACCAAATTGCAAACGTCCGCGTCGAAGTTTAAAAAAATTTTTCCAGGAGGCGGCGATACCAGAGTGGGAGAGAAATAGTTTGCCCCTGCTTTTGAGTGGTGATCAGCTTGTTTGGGTCGCAGGAATTGGAATTGATTGTGAATTTCAGGCACTTCCTGGTGAGCCTAGTTTAGTGCCTTCATGGCATCCCAATTGAAAATTTTAGGAGTAAAGACAGATTTATGATTTTGGTTACGGGTGGTGCAGGATTTATTGGGGCAAATTTTATCCTAGAGTGGTTTGGTCAATTGGATGAACCGGTTGTCAATCTTGATAAATTGACTTACGCAGGTAATTTGCAAAACCTTACTTCCTTACAGGGCGATACCCGGCATATTTTTGTACAGGGTGACATCTGCGAGAGTCAGAAATTGAAACAATTGTTTGATGATTACCAACCCCGAGCAGTCATCCATTTTGCAGCAGAAAGTCATGTTGACCGCTCTATTCATGGTCCTGATGATTTTATTCAAACCAATATCGTAGGTACTTTCCGATTACTAGAAGTAGTACGGCATTACTGGAATAAACAGACCGGAAAGGCGCATGATGATTTTCGTTTTTTGCATGTTTCTACCGATGAGGTTTATGGTTCACTAGCACCGGATGTTCCAGCTTTTACGGAGGAGCATGCTTATAGTCCAAATAGCCCTTATTCTGCAAGTAAGGCTTCAAGTGATCATCTGGTTCGGGCTTATCACCATACCTATGGTTTGCCAACATTGACGACTAATTGTTCAAATAACTATGGCCCCTTTCAATTTCCAGAGAAGCTGATCCCTCTCATGATTGTGAATGCTTTGGCTGGGAAGCCATTGCCAGTATATGGTGATGGCCTACAAATTCGAGATTGGCTTTACGTCAAGGATCATTGTAATGCCATTCTACGTGTTCTGGAGGCAGGTATCCCTGGAGAAACTTATAATATTGGTGGGTGGAATGAGAAACCTAATATTGAGATTATTCATTTGATCTGCGATTTGTTGAACGAGTTTTGCCCAGGAGGCTATCATCAATTGATAACGTATGTAACTGATCGACCAGGACATGATCGGCGTTACGCGATTGATGCGCGAAAAATTGAAAGAGAACTTGCTTGGAAACCGCTAGAGACCTTTGAAACGGGAATTCGTAAAACAGTGCAATGGTACTTAGAACATAAGGATTGGGTAACTAATGTACAATCTGGTGAGTATCGAAAATGGTTAATTACACATTATCAACAGTAAACTAAATGAAAATCCTATTATTTGGAAAAAATGGGCAGGTGGGCTGGGAATTGCAGCGCAGTTTATCGCCCCTAGGTAGGATAATCGCGGTAGATCGATTTAGCCAGGAATATTGTGGTGATATTACGGATACAGCAGGGATTATTCAGATAATCAGAGCGATAGCACCGGATGTAATCGTAAATGCTGTTGCTTATACTGCAGTTGATAAAGCTGAAAGTGAGCCAGTTTTGGCGCGACAAATCAATGCCGAAGCAACCGCTGTTCTGGCACGTGAAGCAAAACGCGTTGGCGCTTGGCTTATACATTATTCTACGGACTATGTGTTTGATGGAAGTGGACATCGGCCTTGGTTAGAAACGGACAACCCTGGACCACTCAATGTTTACGGGCAGACAAAGTTAGAAGGCGAGGCAGCGATTCGAGATGCTGGTTGTTTATATTTGATTTTTCGGACTAGTTGGGTTTATGCAGCGCGTGGTAATAATTTTATTAAATCGATATTAAGGCTTGCCAATGAGCGAGATGAGTTGACAGTGATCAATGATCAAATTGGTGCACCAACAGGTGCTGATTATTTGGCCGATACAACTGCCCACGCAGTTATAATGGCGATTAATCGACCTGAGCTATCGGGGCTTTACCATCTTGTTGCAGAAGGTGAAATATCGTGGCATGGCTATGCCAGATTTATTATCAATTTTGCACACACACATGGTAAACAATTGAAATTAGCAACTGATGCGATCCTTCCAGTACCCACTAGCAGTTTTAACACCCCAGCGAAGCGACCCCACAATTCGCGCTTAAGTACGGAAAAGTTTCAGAAAACGTTCCAACTAAACGTACCTCAGTGGCAAATTGGGGTATCGAGGACGCTAACCGAGATATTAGAGCGATAAGCTTCGCAAGTTATAAAAAAGCATACAGTTAGCGTAACTCCCATTTGCTAAATGTATTGATAAATAATTCGGCAGTGACTTTTCCAAATCGTTTCGCGAAATGTTCTGCTAAACCTTCTTTTGTTGTGTAATCGACAATGCGCTCTGCTTTGATAATTTCACGAGCAACATATTCTGTGCTACCAAGTCCATCCGTTAAGCCAAGATCGATACTTTTTTGACCTGTCCAAACCATTCCACTAAAAATTTCAGGTAAATCTTTTAATCGATCACCCCTGCCATGTTGAACAATGCGGATGAATTGCTCATGAACTTCTCCAAGCATTTTTCTTGCATGCTCTCTTTGCTTGGGATCAGATGGTGAGAACGGATCAAGAAAGCTTTTATTTTCTCCTGCGGTTAATAGTCTTCGTTCAACACCTAATTTTTCTAAGGTACCGGTAAAGCCGAAGCTATCTAAAACAACACCAATCGATCCCACAATGCTAGCCTTATCAACAAAGATTTTATCGGCAGCAACCGCAACATAATACCCACCAGAAGCACAAATATCTTCGACTACAGCATAAACAGGAATTTGAGGGTACTTAGCACGGAGTCTTCGTATTTCATCATTGATATTACCGGCTTGTACTGGGCTTCCTCCAGGGCTGTTGATGCGAATGATAACGCCAGCAGTATTTTTATCTTTAAAGGCTTTTTGCAGTCCTGCATTGACATTGTCCGCACTGCTAAGGCTATCGGGCATAATTTCGCCACGTACATCGATTAACGCAGTGTGGCGCTCCGATGAGCTGGCGGCATCATCACCAAATAAACCCATTCCCCAAAACAATAATATAAAAAGATATGCAAATGCTAAAGATTTAAAGAAAATGCTCCAGAGCCTTGTGCGGCGTTGCTCGCGTAGCGATGACAAAACAACTTTCTCTAGCAATTCTTTTTCCCAACCTTCCTTCTGATTTTGTAAATCTGCCATAGATTTTTCTATAATAATTTAGAATGAATGATTCTACCGATAAGGGAAAGATTATCTCTCAATGAAGCAGGGTTACTATCAACGAGTAACCCCCAATTTTAGCTTTAATTACGTTGACTATGGGTTAGAAGAAGCAGGCGGCACTTCTTCCTGTAATTCTGAAACAAAAATTTCAACGCGTCTGTTTTCTGCTCGATTTGCTGGCGTATCATTAGCGACTGTGGGTTCACGTGAACCGCGACCATCGATCTGAATCCGATTAATCGGTACTCCTTTGCTGACTAAATAATCACGTGTGCTTGCAGCACGATTAACTGACAATGGGTTGTTGATAGCATCTGTTCCAGTATTATCCGTATGGCCAATTATCGTCACAGAAGTCCAAGGGTTATTGAGTAACGAGGTAGCGAAGTTATCCAATATGGGACGAAAAGCTGGCTTGATATCCGCGCGCCCAGTATCGAAAGAGATATCGCTGGGTATGTTTAATTTTAAACGATTATCAGCAGTCTGTGACACTTGTACGCCCGTACCGGCGGTTGCAGATTCCATTTGTTTCTTTTGTTCTTCCATGCGCTGAGACCAGAT
>CAZIDT010000006.1:0-8131 GCA_964537855.1 uncultured Nitrosomonas sp. | reverse complement strand
CAATCCATCATTGACTGTGAATTACACGATTACCTCGAAGTGGCCTGTATGTATGGTTATGAGGTGCAATTAACATTAAAAAGTCAGCAGGTGCTTCAAGGTAAGGCAAAAAATATCATTACTACTCCTGAGAAGCGAGAATTTTTGATCCTCGAGAATGCTCAAGCATCACAGCAAATTGAACTTATCGAGCTTCAAAAATTACAAGTATTAACACCCAATGCTCAATTCAAGGAAGTCATTTTTTAGCTAATTCCTTTTTAGGGGTCGTATCAAGGTTAGTGTGTATTGTATAATCGCTAATTGAAAAAAATTAGTGTGTATTGATTTGAGTTAAAAAATTGAAGCGTTACAAATAATACAATTAACCATTCGATTTTCCGTTAATCTGAAATAAATTGATTGGATTTGTTTTCTAATGATCAGTTTTTGTTATAGATCTGATATCCCAAAGCGCTTTTGACTATCTTGAGTTATTTCTATAAATCCTTAGTTAATAAGGTCAATAATAAAATAATTAATTTAGCTGATAGGCTCGGTCTGATATCCATTATGAATTCATTTACCGTTTATTTCTTTAAACTAGAATAGAAAGGGCAAAGCAAAGGTGTTCATGGGAGTCTGTCAATTTAGCTGGGAACAATAAAATTACTTAATCGAAGGGGGAAATAATGAATTTAAATCTTACTGGCAATCACGTGGAAGTTACGCCGGCTATGCGTGAGTACGTTGTTTCTAAAATAAGTAAAATTACGCGACATTTTGATCACGTAATCGATGTGAGCGTTATTTTGTCAGTAGAAAAACATAAACAAAAGGCGGAAGCAAATGTTCATGTACGAGGTAAAGATATTTTTGTTGAAGCAGATGGTGTTGATATGTATGCCTCAATAGACAGTCTTGTCGATAAATTAGATCGACAAATCCTCAAATATAAGGAAAAAAATATGGAACGTCGTAATCACGATACGATCAAGAAAAAAGAGATTGATCAAGAGCCGGAAGCGTAATTATCAATTAATGGTTTTATCAATCAGATTGATCGGTAAGTGTGTAGTTGTTTAAAGTAACTGTTTATTTTTTCTTATGAATCTTGTTTCTCAGTTTTTACCTGAATCAAATGTAATTATCGATCTTGATGTCGCTAGTAAGAAGCGTGTATTTGAACAAGCAGGATTATTATTTGAGAACACTTCGCACGTAGCTAGGAGTCAGGTATTTGATAGTCTATTTGCTCGGGAGAAGCTTGGATCAACGGGCCTGGGCCAGGGTGTGGCTATTCCGCATGGTAGAATTAAAGGATTGCGAGAAGCTACAGTTGCGTTAGTGAGAATGAAAGAAGCTATTCCCTTTGATGCTCCTGATGGGCTGCCCGTAAATATCGCTTGTATACTACTTGTGCCGGAAAAAGCAACAGATAAGCATTTGCAAATTTTAAGCGAATTGGCGCAAATGTTTAGCGATAAAAGCTTTCGTGAGAAGCTACTCATGAGTAAAGACACCAAGGAAATTCATCAGCTTATTACTGATTGGATACCCGATAATGTCCCAAATTAACATCACGCAATTATTTGAAGATAATAAAGAAAAGCTTGGTCTGGTTTGGAATTTTGGACTTGAATATGGCAATAATTCCCTGAGTAACGATGATACCTCAGGTTCTAATCAAGGCTTAATTGGTCATCTTAATTTTATTCACCCTAACTGGATTCAGATACTCAGTAGCCTTACCATTGATTATCTAAACCAGCTCGATGAAGTTACCTTTCAGCAGAAGCTTGATAAACTGGCGCAGAGTCGATTAGCTTGTTTAGTTGTTGCAGATGGATCAAATGTACCTAAATTACTACAATCATTTGCCATTAAAACAAAAATTCCTCTATTCTGCTCACCTTCATCTAGTTTAGATGTCATCTGGGTACTACGATCTTACTTAGCAAAAGTTTTAGCGCCAAGCACAAGTAAGCACGGTGTTTTGCTCGATGTTTTAGGGATGGGTGTGCTTATTACAGGTGATAGCGGGGTTGGAAAAAGTGAACTTGCTTTAGAATTGATAAGTCGCGGCCATGGTTTAGTTGCGGATGATGTCGTGGAAATTCATCGTATCGGTCCAGAAACATTAGAAGGTTGTTGTCCTCCCTTGCTTCGTGATTATCTTGAAGTTAGAGGGCTAGGTATGCTAAATATCCGTACCATTTTTGGCGAAACAGCTGTGCGTCGGCGAAAGAATATGAAATTAATTGTTCATTTAGAAAAAACCAGTGCTACTGATATCGGTTCTTTTGAGCGCCTACCTTTAAGTAACCTTGATGAAGCAATTCTTAGCGTGAGAATTCGGAAAGTAACGATTCCAGTGGCAGCTGGTCGTAATTTGGCGGTTTTAGTCGAGGCCGCAGTTCGTAACTATATTTTACAACTACGCGGTATCGATAATACGCAGGAATTTATTAAGCGCCATGAGCAGGAAATGGCAGGAGATCTGTGAAAGATAAGAGTGCATCAAGAACAATTACGCTAGCTTTCACAGGCGCATCGGGAATGCCTTATGGCATCCGATTGTTAGAGATATTGTTAGCACAAGGTATTCGTGTCTATCTGTTGTATTCGCAAGTCGCACAAATTGTTGCACAACAAGAAATGCAATTGGCGCTACCTTCTCGTGCTCAAGATGCTGAGCGCTTTTTTAATGATTACTTCAACGTATCCAAAGATCAACTCAAAGTATTTGGTAGAGAAGAATGGTTTGCACCCGTTGCATCAGGGTCAAATCCTGCGGAAGCAATGGTTATCTGCCCCTGTACTATGGGAACACTTTCTGCGGTAGCTTCTGGGTTAAATCAGAAACTGATAGAGCGAGCTGCGGATGTCATGATTAAAGAAAATCGTAAATTAATTATGGTGCCGCGTGAAATGCCATTCTCAGCAATTCATCTAGAAAATATGCTCAGACTTGCACGGTGTGGTGTCATCATTTTGCCTGCCAATCCTGGCTTTTACCATCATCCTAAAAGTATTCAAGACATCGTTGATTTTGTGGTTGCCAGAATACTTGATCACCTTAATGTCGAGCATTCTTTGATTCCACGCTGGGGGGAACAAAAGTAATTGATTTTTTCTTATCTATCCCCATTATAATTAAAACCAAACTTAACATATTGCCTCTGCTGTGCTTGGCCTCTCTAAGATAAAGCAAGGCTTTATAGAAGAAAAGACAGAACGTCAATTACTAAAAAAGGAGAGCTACGATGAGTCATTCGAGGATTCCCGAGGGATACCGCGCTATTCCGCGCCATGATGGTATATTTAAAGAAGAAATACACGATACCTATCAATTAAAAAGTAAATTGGCTGAGCCAACCGTTTGTTCTCAGTGTCAAGCAGTGTATCATCAAGGGCGGTGGCAGTGGTCGACAGCTCCGACTAATGCGCATCAAGGAATTTGCCCAGCATGTCATCGTATTCGTGATGATTACCCTGCCGGCTATTTATCCTTGCAGGGGGCGTTCTTTCTGGATCATCGAGAAGAGATCATGCATTTAGTGAATAATCATGAAAAACACCAGCGAGCAGAGCATCCCCTTAAACGAATCATGAAAATTGAGCAAGGTACTGATTCAACACTGGTTACGACAACAGATATCCACCTTGTTCGGGGAATAGGGGAAGCGATTCATCATGCTTACCAGGGGGATTTAGAATTTCACTATAATCCAGAAGAAAATCGGCTTAGAGTTCATTGGGAACGTTAATTCCCAAATTTTTAGCGAATTCTCTATTTAATTTTCCCTGCAGGGGGAAAGAGTAAATCACGCTGGTAGCAATAAAAGAAGCAAAAAATATCAATCATGGAAATAGTCGTGCATAGCGGAGCTTTTCTCAATAATAGAGAATTGTGCTGAGAATCGAGAATCTGAAAATCGGATTGGGTACATAATCATAGAGGGGAAAGTTCTCTTTCTTCGCGGTGAGAACATATTTAGAACATGAAACGCACGAGCGCTTCCTTCTAATGGAACGTGCTTGTGATCTTCTGGGCGCTCTATTCCATTGCTTCGTAATGTGGATGTCGCAAATTGTGCAGGTAAAGTAAATTATAAAAAAAGCGTTCTAGTAGTAAAATTGCCAAAGCTGAGCGGAAATCATCCTAGAAAATTTCAGTTATCTTGATTGGTATTTTGTATAGCATGGTATTTTCTATATTTGATCTCGCCCTAGATGAATTAATTCAGCAATAGCCTAATGAAGCAATTGTTGCTTGATCTCTCACTAGAAAATATTCCAACGTTAGAAAACTTTGTTCCAGGACGTAACGTGGAGCTGCTTCATGTTTTGAATGAGTTTCTAACTACATCCAGCGCTGGTAATTTTATCTATTGCTGGGGTGGAAGTGGTTCTGGTAAAAGTCATTTGCTTAAATCGATTCGTGAGGCTTGTATAAGATTAAAACACTATCACGTGGCTTATTTCACGTGTGATCAAAATACTGAATTTGAACGTAATGATAATTTGCCTGACTGTATTATCGTTGATGATGTTGATCGATTAGGTCCAGAAGCGCAAATAAAGTTATTTAATTTATATAACCAAGCACGTGATGAGTGTTTGGTGCTGTTCTTGGTGAGTGGAAAATCAGCTCCAGCCCAACTTCAGCTCCGGCAAGATGTCATAACCCGCTTGAGTTGGGGATTGGTTTATCAGATTCATGAACTAACAGATGAGGAGAAGGGCCAGGCGATGAAACACTATGCTGTCAATAGTGGATTTGAATTGCCTGAAGAAGTTTGCGATTATTTGTTGCGCTATGAGAAACGAGATATGCCGTATTTGATCAAAGTGATCGATGCTCTGGGGCGATACTCACTGATGCTGCAGCGTCCGATCACACTCCCACTATTACGACAATTTTTACATGAGGTGTTATGAAACTAGCTTTGTTTGATCTTGATAATACACTATTAGCTGGCGATAGTGATTTTCAGTGGGCCCAGTTTTTAATCGAGCAGAAAGTACTGGATCGTGAAGTTTATGAAGCGCGCAATATAGAATTTTATGAGCAATACAAAGCCGGTACGCTCGATATTCACGAATTTCTGGATTTCCAACTTAAACCACTCGCGCGGCATCCGAGAGAGCAGTTAAATGCTTGGCGTGAGGAGTTTATTCAAAAAAAAATTAAGCCGCTAATTGCGCCAGGTGCACTTGAGTTGATCGCAAAACATAAGCTTGAGCGGAATCTATGTATTATCATTACAGCAACCAATAGTTTCGTAACTAGCCCCATTGCTAGAATGTTAGGGATAGATCACTTGATTGCAACGGAGCCGGAACAGAAAGATGGTCAATTTACTGGTCGAGTTTCTGGCATACCTTGTTTTAGGGAAGGAAAGATTACGCGACTAGAGCAATGGTTAGATGTTCACAACCTTACTTGGTTATCGTTTCTCGAAAGCTGGTTTTATAGTGATTCTTTGAATGATCTTCCGCTTTTAAAGAAAGTAACCCATCCGGTTGCGGTTGATCCTGATGCTACACTCGAAAATCATGCACGACAAAATGATTGGTCAATCATTAGTCTTCGATAGTCAATTTGTAGAACTGGAAATTAAACACATTGCTGTTATTGCTATGTGGACAAACATCGATAACAAATCGGAAACAGCAATCAGCCAAAAAAACACCACGGAGCCAACCGTGGTGCGTCCCAGTGTTTATACAAAAGATGCTTTGTGACCTTTTGTAAGTGCTCAGCATTTAATTTGATCCACTATTTTCTATTCTAGGAACTATTATTATTGTCATCTTATTTCGCATAAATTTGCGTTGTTGGATTCATTTATTCCTAAGCACGGTTATTAAACTAGCAAGTCTTATGCCATAACATTAAAAGCTATTATTTCTGGTGGATTCGAGTAATTGTTAATGATCAGGTGAGTTTTGTATGTAAGAAATATCGACAATATGGAAATTGATAAGATGAAACGAGCAAGAATGAAAAATACCTTCATTTCTTTGAGGTTAGCATGACTTGGTAGGCTAATTGCTGATTCATAGCATTTATGAGTTGATGTTTTTATGTAAGAAAAATCGACAACTAATTTTTGATTAAGTTATAGTTAGGAAAAGTAAGTAAGAAAAATAAAATACAATGAATGGTTTAATACGCATTAAGGCAGAATAGGGAAATCAATGTTGAGAATGATAGTCGATACTAAAAGTAATAATATTTTATTAATTATTCTAGTTTTTTTAATCGGTAGCTTGTTTTCTGAAGTTAATGCAACTCATATTTCTAAGCCGATTTTATCGGAAGCTAGAACAGAATTTACACAAGGAGAAAAGATTGTAATAAATGGCTGGGTCAATTATCAGGATCAACCTACGTCCGATGTATTGTTAAACGCTAAACTAGTTCGCGCGGATGGGACGGAAATTGCTGAGGTATTTAATATCAGCGATAAGCAGGGTAAATTTAGCTTTGAGTTTGAAACCAATCGTTTACTTCCTGGTAACTATCAGATAATCATCACATCACAATGTTTAGAGGTGCATCGCCCCGTTTGTACTTATCAGAGCGCAACGCTTACAATTAATGTAAATGAATAAACTTCAATAGTTTTATTAGAGACAAGACCTCAGCAGTATTGCTAATCACGCTTAGATTTTTTTCGAGAAATTTACCTGTACGTTTCCGTGTATGAGTCTAAATGTCACAGAGACTATTATTTTACCGTGCGAGACTAAATCGCGAGAGTTTGATGCGAAATTACTATTAGCCTGTTTTATTGCAGAAAAGGGGCTAAAGGTCATCGTGGGGGCAAAGAAAGTTATTGATGGGTTGGCGTTATCGCTACCAAAAGGTATTTATATTGGGAAAAGCTTGACCGCTAAAAGTGCCACAGTTTTAAGTATGTTTAGACGATTAGGATATACAGTAGTGGCATGGGACGAGGAAGGTTTGGTGTGGGCTACACCAGAGCTATACCAATTGACAAAGCTAGATTCTAGTGCTTTGAAAGAACTTGAAGGACTTTTTGCATGGGGTGAAGCAAATGCATCGGCTATACGTGCGCATCCTGGGTTTTCGAATATTCCGATCTATCTGACAGGAAATCCACGGACTGATTTATTACGCCCAAAATTAAGAGGTTTATTTGCCCGAGAAGTAGAGCAATTAAACCGTCGTTATGGTCGGTTTATTCTCATTAATACCAATTTCTCACGCGTGAATCATTATTATGCAAATGAGAGCCATTTGCTTAATCAGTTAAAGGGCAGTGAAGCTGAGAATCTTATTGGAAATGGTTTAAAAATAGGGCTTGCAAGGCATAAGAAGCAGCTCTTCGATCATTTTATTGAAGCAGTTCCACGGTTGGCCGATCGTTTTCCTGAAACAAATATCATCGTGCGACCTCATCCGTCTGAAAATCATCATGCGTGGCATGAAGCAGCAAGTCATAAGCAAAATGTAAAAATTATCTATGAAGGAAATGTTGTTCCTTGGTTAATGGCTGCAGAAGCAGTTATTCATAATAGTTGCACTACAGGGGTAGAGTCCTTTTTGCTTGATAAAATGGTGTTTGCTTATTGCCCAGTAAAATCAGATGCGTTTGATCATGCGCTCCCTAACGGACTCAGTATGCAGTGTACCAGTTTGCAGCAGTTGGTTGAGAAAGTTGCAGATTCACTGCGGGAAACTCCTCCGACAAATGCGATTAACCAAGTGCAATATCATGATTTGGTGAAACGACACTTGGCTTCTTTTGAGAGCGAATTTGCCAGCGAACGGATTGCTCAAATTCTTCAAGAATTATGCAGAAAGCCACGACGTCAAATTTCTGCGCTCTCACGAATGGTTGGGGTTGGTACTGCTTGCTGGCGTTCATTCGTCAAGAAGCGAATTGAAAGAGTAATACCAAATCATCGAAATAATAAGAATTATTTGAACCACTTATTTCCCATGACTTCTTTGGAGGAGGTTGAGAATAAAGTCAATCAAATGAGTTTGCTATTAGATCGATTTCAGCGTTTGCATGTGAATAGCATTGCTGAGAACGTATTTCAGATTGAAACTAAGTATTAAGTTTTTCGGTAATTAAAATATTCTGAAATATGGAAATCAAAGTAAAAATAC
>CAZIDT010000005.1:0-15066 GCA_964537855.1 uncultured Nitrosomonas sp. | reverse complement strand
GGCGCTGTCCAGGAATGCGATTAATAGCATCACAGTGGGGGCAAACAATATGGATTGATTCTTGCATGGTTTGGTCATGAAAATAAAAATTAGCCTGTATCGGAACAACATTGTGATGCAATCTTAGCCCAATCCTTTTCAGAGCTGTAGGTTTGCAGCAAGTCTACAATACGATTCCATCACTGCTATTTTTCACAAAATTTAATTACTTCTGCATTGTAATTCAAATTTTGTCGATTCTCGATTCTGATTCAAAGTTCATCTTGAGCTCTAACTTTTTATTAAATGAATAAATATCGATAGCAAGGCGCTTGAATTCTTTCGTTATTTTAAGATGTTTTCGTTATAATAGCGGTTTGTAACGAATCGTTATTATCATGCGACTGATTCAAAAAGCTCTGACCTTTGATGATGTATTATTAGTTCCGGCACATTCTGCTGTACTGCCACGCGACGTCGATTTAACGACAAAACTCACGCGCACTATCAAACTCAAGCTTCCACTCGTTTCTGCAGCAATGGATACGGTAACGGAAGCAAGACTTGCCATTGCGATCGCACAAGAAGGTGGTATTGGCATCATTCATAAGAACATGCCTATAAACGTGCAAGCAGCGCATGTTGCAAAAGTAAAGCGCTTTGAAAGTGGCATCGTTTCTGAGCCTATTACAATCCCACCAAACATGACTGTGCGCGGTGTACTTGAACTGATTCAGCAGCACAAAATTTCGGGATTGCCTGTAGTAGAGAACTCCAAAGTAGTGGGTATCGTCACCAACCGAGATCTTCGCTTCGAAACGAATCTCGACCAGCCCATAAAAAACATTATGACGCCCAAAAAACGCCTTGTTACTGTTAAAGAAGGTGCTTCAAGAGAAGAAGCCCTTGCGCTATTACACAAACATCGTTTGGAAAGGGTCTTAATTATCAATGATCAGTATGAATTAAAGGGACTTATCACTGTAAAAGACATCACCAAAACAACCGAGCATCCTAACGCCAGTAAAGATAGTCAAGAACGATTACGAGTCGGTGCCGCGATCGGGGTCGGTGAAGGTAGCAAAGAAAGGGCTGAAGCACTCATTGAGGCAGGTGTAGATGTATTGGTGGTCGATACGGCCCATGGCCATTCGCAAAGTGTGCTTGATCAAATACACTGGGTTAAAAAACAATTTTCATCTACCCAAGTTATCGGTGGTAACGTTGCTACAGCAACAGCAGCAAAAGCATTGATTGATCATGGCGCTGATGCCGTCAAAGTAGGTATTGGTCCCGGGTCGATTTGTACTACCCGTATTGTTGCTGGTGTTGGCGTTCCTCAAATCACGGCGATTGATAATGTTGCTAAGGCACTTGAAGGAACGGGAGTGCCAGCCATTGCTGATGGTGGTATTCGCTACTCGGGCGATATTGCCAAAGCCATTGCTGCAGGCGCTAGTACTGTGATGCTTGGCGGTCTCTTTGCTGGTACCGAGGAATCTCCTGGGGAAATCGAGTTATATCAAGGTCGATCTTATAAAAGTTATCGCGGTATGGGTTCACTTTCCGCCATGCAACAAGGATCAAGCGATCGCTATTTTCAAGATCATAAGCAAGCTGAGGCCAATAAACTTGTCCCCGAGGGAGTGGAAGGAAGAGTGCCCTACAAAGGATCGATTGTGGCAGTCATCCATCAACTCGTCGGTGGCGTTCGCTCAAGCATGGGTTATCTTGGTTGCAAGACCATGGATGAAATACATAGCAAAGCGGAATTTATAGAAATTACTTCAGCAGGAATTCGTGAATCACATGTGCACGATGTCCAAATCACCAAAGAAGCACCGAATTACCACGTCGAATAGCAATAATCTCATCTATGCATCATAAAATCCTTATCTTGGATTTTGGGTCTCAGTACACCCAATTGATTGCCCGTCGTATCCGAGAAACCAATGTATATTGTGAATTACATCCCTATGATGTAAGCGCTGATTTTATTAAAGCGTTTTCCCCTATTGGTATTATTCTTTCTGGCGGACCAGCTTCGGTTTTTATCGAAGATACGCCTCGCGCACCTCAGATAGTATTCGAACTCGGTGTTCCTGTACTCGGTATCTGTTATGGGATGCAAGTGATGGCAGCGCAACTCGGCGGCACTGTCGAATCGGCTGAGAAACGTGAGTTTGGGTATGCAGAACTCACAATTCAAGATTGTCCGCTTTTTGCAGGACTACACGATCGAATTGACTCCAGTGGCAAAACGTTACTTGACGTCTGGATGAGTCATGGCGATAGCGTTACTCGCTTACCCGCAGACTTTAATATCATTGCGGATAATCTTGCTACCCCCATTGCAGCCATGGCAGATGAAAAGAGAAAATTCTATGGACTGCAATTTCACCCAGAGGTAACACATACTCTACAAGGAAAAGCCATTCTCGAGCATTTTGCTCATGATATCTGTGCAGCCAGTTATGATTGGAACATGCCAGACTATATCGAGGAATCAGTAAGTCGTATTCGCGCCAAAGTGGGTAATGAGAAAGTTATTCTCGGCTTATCCGGCGGCGTAGATTCTGCTGTCGCCGCCGCACTTATTCACCGAGCCATTGGCGATCAATTGATATGTGTTTTTGTTGATAACGGATTACTCCGTTTAAATGAAGCGCATCAAGTGATGGAAGTTTTCTCTAAACACCTTCGCGCTAAAGTAATCCATATCGATGCAAGCCAACAATTTCTCACAAAACTTGAAGGTATTACTGATCCTGAGCAAAAACGTAAAATTATTGGGAAAGAATTTGTTGAGATTTTTCAACAAGAAGCAGAGAAGTTGATTGATGCAAAATGGCTAGCACAAGGTACGATCTACCCAGATATTATTGAATCTGCTGATAGCAAAACAAAGAAAGCCCACACTATTAAATCCCACCATAACGTTGGCGGATTACCTGAAACACTTCATTTAAAACTGCTTGAACCTTTACGAGAGTTATTTAAAGACGAAGTGCGCGAGTTAGGTATCGCATTAGGACTTCCTCATGATATGGTCTACCGTCACCCTTTCCCTGGCCCTGGAATGGGTGTTAGGATCCTTGGTGAAGTTAAATTCGAATTTGCAGAATTGTTAAGACATGCCGACGCGATTTTTATTGAAGAGCTTAGAGTTTCGGGATGGTATGAAAGAACGTCTCAAGCCTTTGCTGTTTTTCTACCAGTTAAGTCTGTTGGTGTCATGGGCGATGGTCGTACCTACGAGTACGTAATCGCTCTTCGTGCTGTGCATACACAAGATTTCATGACAGCGCATTGGGCGGAGCTTCCTTACACATTACTCAGTAAGATTTCGAATCGAATCATCAACGAAGTTCGTGGTATTAATCGAGTCGTTTATGATATTTCCGGTAAACCTCCAGCTACCATAGAATGGGAATAATTCTAGGTCTTTAGCAAACTGTTTATTAACCACTTAACTCCCTATTAAGCACTTGTTCGTCAAGCGAATCAGCTAGAAATTATAAACCCTAGAAAATCACTCTTTTTCTAAGGATCACCTAAATCAAAACTCTCTAAAATTGCTCTGATGAAGAGAATAGAGATATCCGTCAATCAATTAAAATTAGGTATGTATGTAAGTGCCTTGGATAGACCTTGGCTTGAAACACCTTATCTAATTGAAGGTGTCTTGATCAAGTCCGTCGAAGATATTACCGAGTTAGCCCGCTATTGCAACTACGTCTACGTTGATATCGAAAAAAGCAATCCACAAGCGATTGCAAATTACTCAGGTCGAGGCGTGGTCAGCAATAGCAGTCAAATAACTGCTGCTACGCCCTTTCATGGAAAAGAAACCTATATTGATCGATGCACTGCTGAGAAAGAGCTACCAGCTGCACAAAAAGCTTATGACACGACAATTACACTCATTGACGAAATTTTTGATTGTATCGAGCGCAATACTCAGCTAGATATTTTTTCAGCCCAAACCGCTGTAGAATCGTTGCGAGAAAGTGTTTTACGAAATGCTGACGCATTACTCCTGCTGTCACGCCTCAAGCGATCAAAACAAGCACTATATGATAACGCCCTTAAAGTTTCTGTTTTGTTACTTGCCTTTGGTCGCCATCTCGGCTTGCCACGAGAAGAATTATCTGAGCTAGGCCTTGGTGGTTTGCTCATGGATATTGGCAAACTTCATCTCCCCCCAGAAATCCTTAAAAAGACAACCGCGCTCACTGCACAAGAACAAGAGATCATGCAAAAACATGTTGAAAGCGGCGAAGCCATTCTGGCCAGAACACCCAACATTCCTGAATCAGTAGCAAAAATAGTCTCGCAACACCACGAACGCGAAGATGGTGATGGCTATCCACGAGGATTAACAGCGAATCGACTCCATAATTTTGCACGTATGGCTGCAATTGTAGATAGTTATGAGGATCTCACCACAGCGCGGTCAGGCATTAAAGAGTTAAAACCTTTCCAGATCATCATTGAACTTAAGAATAGTGCACGCAGTGGACTTAACTCTGTACTTGTAGAACAGTTTTCCCATTGCATTGGGATGTTTCCTGTCGGCTCGCTCGTAGAGCTGAATTCTCGTGAAGTTGCGATCATTCTGACGCATAATCGCTCCCAGCGATTTCATCCCAAAGTTATGGTTATACTGGATGCTAAGAAGCAACCCTATAAAATACCTTTTGAGCTAGATTTGAAATCCACCAAGCCTGGACCAAGCGGAGTTCCCTATGAAATCGTAAGAGATTTGCCACTCGGTGCCTATAACATTGATGCCAGCCAATACTATCTATAGTGAATAGGCTAATAAATACAGTTATTTATTCTGCCCATGGCTGCCTTAAATTACCAAGATTTTCTGAGTAAAGCATATGCTGCACTGCAGCATCCAGCACATAACGAACAAAAAAGAGCCTTACTACTGATTGATTTCGAAAAATTACCCGCGCTAGAAAGCGCGGTCGGTTTTTTTCCCATTGATAATATTTTACAGCAAGCGTTCGACCTCATAAGCAATGCGCTACATCCCAATGATATTGTTGGAATAACTGGTCGCCATCAAATTTGCTGTTTACTGACCCAGCTTCCTTCCGAAAGTCATGCGGTGTTAGCTGCACACAAGGTTTTGCGAATTTTTCAGCAACGTTTTCCGTTAAATGAACGGTTCATCGTACTCTTTCCTCGCATAGGTATCGCCTTCAGGGATTTGTACAATAATGAATTAAGTTTACTCCTTGGCAATGCGGGGTCTGCACTACAACAAGCTAGATTTGAGCATGAGCCTATTAAGGTTTATGAAAAAAGGGGAGATGACACGATTCTTCTTGGTATTGATCTCTGGTCAGATCTTGGGAATGCAATCGAAGAAGGAGAGTTAGCGCTATACTATCAACCACAAATTGATGTGGTTACTGAGAAAATTATTTCAACAGAAGCGCTCATCCGCTGGAATCATCCCCAAAGAGGATTAATACAACCCGACCAATTTATTAAGCTTGCAGAAGGAACAGAACTGATGGGCAAGCTTACGCTTTGGGTCCTCAATACGGCTCTTAGGCATTGTGCTTCTTACAGAAATGCAGGGCTTGATGCAGGCGTCTCTATTAATTTTTCTGCTGACAATTTGCTTGATCCTGAATTACCTGATCTTGTTATGCAAGGGATTGAAATTTGGAAAATCCCACCAGACAGAGTCATGATTGAGTTAACTGAATCGGCCATTATGGAAGATCAACCCGGCTCTCTAGAGACTTTATATGCATTAAAAAAAATTGGGTTGAAATTAGCCATGGATGATTTCGGTACCGGTTTTTCATCCATGGAACGTTTATTGAATTTGCCACTTGACGAAATCAAGATCGACATGATGTTCGTGAAAGACATGTTAACCTCACCCATTCATGAACGAATTGTAGATTCGATGATTAACTTAGGTCACCAACTTAATTTAATGGTGGTAGCTGAAGGGGTAGAAGATGCTCAGACTTATGAACGCTTAAAGCTGTTAGGTTGTGATGTAATCCAGGGATATTTTGTCGGACGCCCTATTCCCCTGACAGAAATTATCCAGCAAGTAACACGTAAATAAAATTCTAGTCCCTGGGCAAGACTAAATTACCGTTACACTTTGTTATGCACACCTCGCAAGAAAGATTCAAACATCAATAATGTCCATAAAGGTGCGCTGAAGTCCCTCACCCCAGATTGATGCTGATCAATCATTTTCTCAATAAAATCCATATTAAATAGCTTGGTTTCAGCTAATGTATTACCCAGCAATGATTCTCTCACTCGTTTACGCAAGCTTTTTCTAAACCACTCAGCTAAGGGAACGGAGAAGCCCATTTTATTGCGATAGAGCACATCATTTGGAAGATACGGCTCAAGCGCTTTCTTGAAAATATATTTCCCCTGACTATTCGATAATTTCATTGAAGCAGGTAGTCCCGATATCCATTCAACTAATTTGTGGTCGAGCAAGGGAACCCTTACCTCTAATGAGTGCGCCATACTGGCTCGATCGACTTTTGTTAGGATATCTCCTACAAGATAAGTTTTTATGTCCAAATACTGAATAGTAGATAATGGATCTCGTGTTGGGCTTTTATCAGCATAATGACGTAAAATTTCAACTGCATTATAGCCATTTAAGTTATTTTTCAAATCGTGACTAAAAAGCTGGTCACGCATGTTATCGTCCATAATTGAGACACTATGAAAATAACCCTCAACTGAATCGCGTGCGAGCGCCTCAAAGGTGGCTTTGGCACGAAGAAACTTTGGAGCCCAATCTGCTTTAGGATAAAGTCTTCCCAGCAAGCCAAATAGTGGTTTTCGCAATCCGATCGGCAGTCTCGATCTCAATTGTTCTTCATACATATGCCATCGATAGCGACGATAACCCGCAAAATTCTCATCACCCCCATCACCTGACAAGGCAACCGTTACACGTTTCCTTGCGAGTTCACACACACGATAGGTTGGTATAGCCGAACTATCAGCAAAAGGTTCATCATATAAGAAAGCAAGTTTATCAATTAGATCGAAATCGTCTTGCTCAACTTGATCTACGTAGTGATGGGTATGGTAACGATTGGCTACTTCTTGAGCATATTTAGATTCGTCAAAAACAGGATTAGCAAATGAAATCGAACAGGTATTAACAGGATCTTTCATCAATCCACTCATCATTGCAACAACTGCACTAGAATCAACACCCCCAGACAAAAATGCACCCAATGGAACTTCACTCATTAAATGAATATCAACGGCTTCCCGGAAACGAGCAATCAACTCTTGCTCAACTGATTGTTCACTCATATCAGAATGCGGTGTAAACGGTACATCCCAGTATTGACGGGGCTGTATCTGGTTGCTATAAGTTGATAATTTTATCGAATAGCCAGGAGAAAGTTTTTGGGCATGCTTATATATTGTTCTTGGTTCTGGAATATAACCATAGGCAAAATACTCTTCAATCGCAAAATGATCGAATTCTTTAACAAATTCTGGGTGCGTATGGATAGCCTTTAACTCTGATGAGAAAATGAATAATCCATTTTTTAATAACGCATAATATAGTGGTTTAATACCCAATCGATCTCGGGCAATAAATAAGGTATTTTGATTGCGATCCCATAAACCGAAAGCAAACATACCACGGAATCTATCCACACACTGCTCACCCCACTCTTCCCACCCATGGACGATCACTTCAGTATCACAATGTGTACGAAACCGGTGGCCACGAGCTACTAACTCCTTTGCTAATTCTTGATAGTTATAGATTTCACCGTTAAAAATTACAACAACACTTCCGTCTTCATTAAACAGCGGTTGTTGGCCACTTGATACATCCATTATTGATAGTCGCCGATGGCCGAACCCGACACCTGGCTCAAGATAAATCTCACCTTCATCTGGACCGCGATGTGTTTGCGTTTGATTTAGCTCATTAAGTATCTGACGATCGATTTCGCGTTTACCTTGCGTGTCAAAAATACCTACAATTCCACACATACGAACAACCTCTTAAGATTATTTTGTAATTTTTGCAATTCTTGTTAATTAATAAGTGCTTTATGATTTGCTAAGTAGCTCGTCATAAACATCTAGGTAACGTGACACCATGGCATTAATACTGAAATTAGCTTCGATTAATTGACGAGCAGCTTGGCCATGCTTTGCTAACATTTCTCGATGGTCATAATATTCTGAGATTGCTACAGCAATTGCTTCTGGATTATTCGAGGGAACTAGTCTTCCAGTTTGTGAGTCAATTACGAGTTCCACATTACCACCAACATTCGTTGCTATAACCGGCAAACCAGATGACATTGCTTCTAAAATTGTATTTGAGATTCCCTCTGCAAGTGATGGCAAAACAAAAACATCGAATAATTGCATTAACTCTGATACATCAGTACGCTCTCCTGGTAGCCAGACCAAATTTTCTACATCTGCCTGGCGCAACATTGCCATACATTCTGCCCGTGACTCTCCATCTCCAACGATTAAAAGTCGTAGATGATCTTTAGCTTGAGGAATTTGTTTTATTAGCAATAAGAAAGCACGAATCAGGCTAAGATAATCTTTAACTTTAGCCATTCTACCCACACTTCCAATGACGAATGTATTTCCACTATTAAAATTAATGGGTATCGCTGTTGAATTTATCTTAGATTTAGGACTGAAGCGCAGATTATCAACACCATTATAAATTTGCTTAATATGACTTGATTCAACTTTTATCGTATTGATAAGCCATCTTTCTAAGTCTTTGCTTACCGTAATAAATCGATGAATTAAGGGGCGAATAGATTTCCGTAGTAAATTATATTTACGATTCTTTCCTTCAAGATCTGAGATATCTCTACCATGTTCTCCATGAACACGCACATTGATTCTTGCTAAAGTAGCAACTATTTGGCCTTCCAACGTAGAAAAATTACGTGTATGCACAATATCGGGATTCAGCTGTCTCAGCAGACGATATAAGCTAACATACCAGGAAAAATTTAGCCCACCCTGTTTATTGAGATCAAAAACTTTCACATCACTTCTTTTAATTCGTTTAGAAAAATCGGTATAACCATTAAGGCAAATAATGGCATGGCGATAACGATCTTGGGGGATATGATTAATTAAATTAACCAAACCATTTTCCAGTCCACCTACGTCTAAACGATAAATGATATGAGCAATCAGTGGAGGTGATTTAGGGCTATTTATCATATCAATCAGAAAGATAAATTAATATCGAATATCACTTACTTGCGCTGATTGCAGTAATTCGAGGATCATTGGCAGCATATCATTCGTAAAATTTTGTAAAATCGTTGTGGCTTCTTCAGGCTGAGTAGCATAAGGAACAGCGAGAATAATTTCAGCTCCATCATCGCCATACCCTAATATTCTATTTAAAGCAAGAATAGCCTTAGCAACATAGGGGCTTGCTGTTTGCTCATTAATTAACCAATACCATCTCCAAATTAAAAGCTTGGACATAGGCGAAGTCAATTGATGTTGGTTTATTTCTAATTGTTTAGAATTAACTGATAGCTTATATTTTGATTTTGCAATTTGTCGCCAAACTGGGTCTATGTCTCCTACAAGTACATTACCAGAGTTAATAAGTTCCGAATCCTCATTCTGATTACGATAATATGTAATGTATACACCAACCAGCTGATTATTATATTGAAAATAGTGATAATACTTACCTGGATGGCCAATATAGATTGGAGACCAATCCAATACCGGTTCCGGAACTGCAAGCCATCTTCCCGATTGATCAACAAGCCTAATATCAGGAATTTCCTTTACTTGTATTTGATCGTCTAAATACTTTGCATATACAGGCCAAATTAATAGAGATGCCATGACTAAACAAGCCATAAGCAACTTTAACTTGAGCGAAGCACTGGCTTCCAATGAGTTCACAGTTGTCGACCCCTGAATTCTGCGTTGTGGTTGTGGCTCCAGTTCGTCTTCCCGCCAAAAAGAACCTATCCAAAACAACAGTAACATAACGAAACCAAAAAAAACCCAACCATATATAAGATGATCAACCCCTACAGCCAACTTCATATCACTCAGGTGCCCAGTCATAACAATCAAATAGGCCCGGAGTCCATTAGCCACGATTGGTACAATAATGGAAAAGCAAATAAATATTGATCGTTTTACCCAATTTACATAAGTTAAATAAGCGTAAAGTGTTCCTAAGGTAACTGATGCAATGAGATAGCGTAACCCGCTACAAGCTTCTACTACTGACCAATTTCCACTCGGGATACTAAAAAAATTACCTTCTCGATAGACAGGTATCCCAGTTAGTTGCAAGGCACTAACCGTAAAATCAGCAGTAAAATCGATTAGTGGCGGTATTAAGGAATCACCAACAGGAATGGCAAAGAAAAGATAGCAAAGAGGAAATGCTATGGCCCATGCGAACCTGAAGCCCATAATTGCGCAGACTACCACCGGTATCATGGAGATTAAAGCAAATTGCTTAACAACTAGAACGCTGGAGAGGAAAGCAAGTAACCACCCAAACCCTAAAATACCAAGAACAATTAACCATTTAAACTCTGGATAATGAGCCAGATCATAGAGTGTTGCTCGCTTCTTCCAGATCATATAGAAACTAAATGGAAAAATTAAGAAGCCGTGCGCATACGTTTCAGACCGAATCCAAGTTGATACGATTGACTCAGTAGCTTCATAAAAGATAAAGAATATAGAGACGATGACTATCAATACGATATAAATCGATTCTTTTAGTTTGGTCAAAGCTACAGTTCTTGATGCCTCGGATAAAGTCATTGTTTTCATTTAATAATCAATTGTTAGCAGCTACGGCAAGAATCGACCTTTGCATTAACTCGATATCTGAAGCAAACGATCAATTTTAGATAGATTCTTATCCCAGTTATAATCCTCTATTACCCTCCGTCTTGCTGCCTTCCCCACTTCTGTTCGAGGGCTCTGCAGTAAGTTGATTAGATGGTTAATATATTCTTCAGCTCCCTCCGCTACAAATATTTCAATTCCAGAGATAGCCGTAATACCCTCCAATGCCTGAGGTGAGGCAACAACTACTTTTTCCATAGCCATCGCCTCCAGTACTTTGTTTTGGATCCCTCGCGCTATCCGCAGTGGTGCAATTGCAATTGCCGAGAATGATAAATAAGGTCGAACATCATCAACACTCCCCGTTACTATTACTCCTGGAATAGTGGATAATTCCAGTACCTTTTTTGAAGGTCTAGCGCCTACAATATAAAACTCCAACTCAGGTATCTTTGTGCGTATCGCTGGAAATAGTTCATAAGAAAACCATGTTACCGCATCAATATTTGGCCAATAATCCATTGCTCCGGTAAATACCAAAACCTTAGCACCTGACTTATATGGATTAATGAAACTTTGAATTGGTGAGAAAAAATCGGTATCAACTCCGTTATTGAAGTAAGTGATTTTATTTTCCATTTCAGGAGATAACTGCTTAAATAATTCAGCTTCTTTCTCCGAAACAAAGGTAACGTAGCTACATTGCTTAGTAATCAGTTTTTCATATTTAAGCAATAACTCTGCCTCACGCTGATAAACCCATTTCTGGGGCCATACCTTAGTCAATGCATATTGACGCCATTTATCAGAATCAACATCTACAAAATCAATTACACTACATGCAATATCTGTTTCGCTAACATATTGCGCCATTGCTGATGAAAAAACGACTACATGATTGATAGTCTCTTTCGCTAAAAGATGATTGACCCAGGAACTAAGCTCCGCACTCCGATAATAGGGTAGTGTAAGTGGTCTGCCTGAGAACAAGTAAGTAAAACTTCGTATCCTAGCTATTAAGGGATCAAGCTTAACAAAACAAGTTTCTTCACATAATGAATTCAAGTGATCCACATATTGCCAATCCTTCTCATCATCAATAAACGTTCCGAGATAAACGCGAAAATGCTTCCTTAAGTGCTGTAATAAATGGTAGGAGCGAATCTTATCCCCTTTATTAGGGGGGTATGGTATACGATGCGTAAGATAAAGCAATTTATGCATTGCTCTTCTCTAACCTAGATTTTTTACTATATAGGGTCCAATAAAATTGGCGAGTATTAACGGCATCCTTTGCCAAGCTTGAATAAAGAAACGATACTTAGGATTAAGTGGATTATGGTCTGGCATTTCTTTGGCTTTATAAAGCTGATATTCGTAGTAAAGTGGCTGCGGTTCAAAACCCCAGTTCTTTTTGAAATTATAAGATCCCGTATCAAGCTTGCTTCTTCCAAAATCAAATATTCTGATTCCTCTTTCACAAGAACGACGCATTAATTCCCAGTACATAAAATCATTTGCTGCCAAATCACGAGCTTCATCTACTCCACCACCATAATAAGGAAGCACCTCATCACGAAAATAAAAGCTCATGACTGCACTTACTACTTTGTGATCTGACGAAATAATCAATAGCTCACAATCTTCCCCAAAAGTAGATTTGAGTAATCGAAAATATTTCTTTGAAAAAACGGGTGTACCTAAACGATGAACACTCGTCGAGTAAGCATAAAAAAACTGATCAATATCCGTGTCAATACTACTTTGTAAATCATTCTTAATACCCTTTCTTACCATTGCGCGTTGCTTCCGAGGTATAGCCAACATATTCTTCTCAGCATCTACATCGATTTCTTTTCTAAACGTTACGTAGAGCCCTTTGGTTATCCAATCAGAATGGTAAGAGGTAATATTGCGATACTCGAGATAATCAACTGCTAGTTGGCTAGCCAACTTCTGAGCTGTCTGATCAAGCAAGATCCTTACCTGATCATTGGTAGTAGCGATACCACCATAAACACAAAAAGGAAGCGAGCTAAGCGAATGGCCAAAGAGACGACTCTTCACCTCTACTAATGGTAATACACCTAGAATTTGCTGATTCCGTTCAGCGTATAAAAACCATGTTTTGTGGCCAAATGCATTCTCTATTACATTTTTCCAACCAGCTCGATGAAAGAAAGTTGCTTCTTCACAGAAAACCACGAAGTCATCCCATCGAGCAGCAGTCTCAGAATTAAGCAAGGATATCTTTATAGAGTCTTTTGCAGCAATTTGATTTATAGACTCAAGTAAAGAAATATCGATAGAACTCATCTACCTTCTTCCAAGAATATCTGATCCATTCTCCCCCAGCCAAAATCATTGAGCAAATTAACCAATCTCTTCTCCGTTAAATCTAAGTTCAAGTAGTGCCGGAAGCGCGTTTTGAAATTTATACCTTTCTGGCGAGGCTGACTAGGATCTATTTCCCAGGGATGAAAATAGAACACAGCAGAACGCTGATCTTTTTCATTTACCCTTTGAATAAACCAGCGTGAGATAGCATATGGCCATAATCGAAAGTACCCACCTCCTCCAACTGGAATATTTCTCCCCAATAAATTCACAGTAGTAACCGGCACTTCAAGCAATTTACCAGTCAAATTAGGATAAAAAGCAAAACGAGGAGCATCAGGAATACCGTAATGATCATGACGAATAGGGTAGATACTTGAGCTATAGAGATAACCAGCTTCTTCAAGTAAATTCAATGCCCAATAATTCTGTTTATTTATCGAAAAACTTGGAGCTCTATAACCCAGAACTGGCAGCCCACTTATATCTTCAAGTATTTTTTTACTGTCGGTGATGTCTTTATAAAACTCGCTTGGTTCTAAATCTGTAACCCGATCATGATCACATCCATGGCTTGCTAGCTCATGACCATTCTCTACAATACGACGAACCATCGACGGGTAACGTTTAGCTATCCAGCCTAAGGTAAAAAAAGTAGCGTTAATTCCTCTTTTCTCGAGCAGTGAAAGAATCCGATCAATATTCTGCTCCACACGACACGGGATACTATCCCAGGCGTTTCTTGAAATATAGGAATCAAATGCTGATACTTGAAAATAATCCTCAACATCAATTGTTAAAGCATTACGTATCATACGAATCTTTTCCTATCATTTAATAGTCAGGAGTTAAGCAAATCAAATCGATTTTGGCACGATACGCGTTTCTCAAAGCAACATCGATTACTAAATTAATCATTCGTTTCGATATTCTGAGAAGACGGCAAATCAAACTCGTGTTGAATGTCAGCAATAACTTCATTCACTTCTTGACCCGTTATCGTACGTAACTCCTCTAGGCATCCCATTATTAATAATCGATCGCATAGTGTATTAATTTTTCGTGGGATACCGCCTGTAAAGTTATAAATAACATTAAAGCTATCATCCTGCAGCAATGGCTCTCCCTGCCAACCCGCAATTACCAACCGGTGCTCAATATATGCACGCGTCTCAGCGCTATCCATCGGACCAAGATGATAAGTAGCAATCACTCTCTGGCGTAGCTGCTGCATATTATTACCCAATAGTGTTTTTCTAAATTCCGGTTGACCTAATAAAAATGTCTGCAGTAATAACTTATCGTCTGTTTGAAAATTAGAAAGCATTCTTAATTCTTCAAGCGCATGCGATGTTAAGTTCTGTGCTTCATCAACTAGCAATAATATCTTTTTTCCTTCCTTATCATATTGTCTAAGAAGCTGCTCTATCTCCAACAGTATAGTTGCCTTGGATGAATTGGTAGCTGGCAATCCAAAAGAAGCCGCAACCATTCTTAACATGTCATCTGAATCGAGATTCGTGTTTGTTAGATGCGCCACAACAAAACGCTGTTGGTCTAGTTTTTGGAAAAGATGACGAATCAATGTAGTTTTTCCTGCGCCGACTTCACCGGTAATGATGATAAAACCATCTTCCTGTGATATCCCATATTCTAAATAAGCAATAGCGCGCTTATGACCTTTGCTGCTAAAAAAGAAACTAGCATCAGGTTTTAATTGAAACGGTTTTATTTTTAAACCATAAAAGGATAGATACATCGCTAGTAGAAAATTTCTAATTAAAAATCATATTTAACATCGCAGTGATGCTGTTTGAATTAAAATCAGCATTAGCACGATCAGAGTTTCTTCGATTATGAAAATAGCTAAGGGTACCG
>CAZIDT010000004.1:0-15110 GCA_964537855.1 uncultured Nitrosomonas sp. | reverse complement strand
TCGGTTTTTCGTAACCAATAATTCCACCTACAACTCCTTTATTAGGATCAGGCTTAACATGTTTTTTAACTATATTAATTCCTTGAACTATCACCTTTTCATCATTCTCGAATTGTTTAATTATTGCAATTTTACCTTTGTCTTTTCCAGTGATAACAATTACTTCATCACCACATCTGATTTTTTTCATTATCTTTTAACTCTTTTATTAAATTACTTCAGGTGCTAAAGAAATTATTTTCATAAAATTTGTTGTTCTTAATTCTCTAGTTACTGGTCCAAAAATTCTTGTACCAATTGGTTCATGTTTATTATTTAGAATTACAACAGCATTTCCATCAAATTTAATTAAAGATCCGTCACTACGTCTTATGCCCTTAGCTGTCCTTACGATAACAGCATTATAAACTTCTCCTTTTTTTACCTTTCCACGAGGCAATGCATCTTTAACTGCAATTTTTATCACATCACCAATTGAAGCATATTTTCTTTTTGATCCACCTAGAACCTTAATACACATCACTAATCTTGCACCTGTATTATCAGCCACCTTCAGAATAGTCTGAGTTTGGATCATTTTTTCATATTTCCTTTGATATATTTTTTACCTTAATATTACTAATAAACCTATTGTTTTCTAGTTATCAAATTGATCACTCGCCAACTTTTAGTCTTAGATATTGGTTTTGTTTCTTGAATTGTTACAAGATCACCGATTTTATATTCGTTATTTTCATCATGTACATGAATTTTATTAGATCGTATTATAGTTTTTCCAATTAAATTGTGGCGAATTTTTCTTTCAATAAGAATAGTTATAGTCTTATCTCTTTTATCACTGATTACTCTCCCAATTAACGTTGGAGCATTACTACTGATTGTATTCATCGATATTACCAATCTATCCTATCTAGTTTGTAATTTGGTTTTAATTCTTGCAATTTCTTTTCGCGATAGTTTTAGTTTAGAATGATTACTTAACTGTTGTGTAGATTTCTGAATTCGCAACTTGAAATTAGCAACTAAAGATGAAACTAACAATTCATTTAATTCATCTTTAGATTGAATATTTTCTAAACTCATAGTAAATCAAACCCCAATATGTCTAACAATAAAAGTAGTCTGGATTGGCAATTTTGCTGCAGCTAATCGAAATGCCTCTTTAGCTAATGCCTCATTCACACCATCCATTTCGTAAAGCATCTTTCCCGGTTGTATTTCTGATACATAATATTCAGGATTCCCTTTCCCTTTACCCATTCTAACTTCTGCTGGTTTTTTAGAAATTGGTTTATCTGGAAAAATTCGTATCCAAATTCTACCGCCTCTTTTTATATGTCGACTAATTGCTCGTCTCGCTGCCTCAATTTGTCTTGAGGTTATTCTTCCACGACCTACGGCCTTAAGTCCGTACTCACCAAAACTAATTTTATTGCCACGACAAGCTATACCTTTGTTGCGACCCTTATGTTGTTTACGATACTTGGTTCTGGCTGGTTGCAGCATTCTTTAACTATCCCATTAAACTATTAGACTATTCTTCTTTCAATATTTAAAGCTATGTACTATTTGGCGTATTCTAATTAGCTCTCAATTAGCTTAGATTGCAAAGATGAGCCTTTGTAAATCCAAACTTTAATGCCGATTATACCATACGTGGTTCTAGCCTCTGATGTTGCATAATCAAGATCTGCACGTAGTGTATGTAATGGAACACGACCTTCTCTATACCATTCAGTTCGAGCTATCTCAATACCGTTCAATCTACCAGAACTCATGATTTTAATCCCTACCGCTCCAACTCGCATTGCATTTTGTATTGCTCTCTTCATAGCCCTTCTAAACATTACCCGTTTTTCAAGCTGTTGCGCTATATTATCCGCAATTAGTTGTGAATCAAGCTCAGGCTTCCTAATTTCTTCAATATTAAGATGAACGGGAATGCTCATTAATTTTTCTAACTCCGACCGAAGCAATTCAATATCTTCACCTTTTTTACCAATGATCAGCCCAGGCCTAGAACTCATAATGGTGATACGAGCATTTTTCGCTGGTCTTTCAATTATTACTTTACTTACCGATGCATGTTGCAATTTCTTTTTTATTAGTTTTCTAATTTTTATATCTTCTGTTAACAAAGATGAGAAGTTTTTATCATTAGCATACCAACGCGAAATCCAATTTCTTTGTAGTGATAATCTAAATCCAATAGGATTGATTTTTTGACCCATAGTATAAATCTCTCTTATTGTTATGTTTTATCGCTTACTGTAAGGAAAATATTGCTAGTCGGTTTCATTAGTCTATTCCCCCTTCCTTTAGCTCGAGCTCTAACACGTTTTAACAATGACCCTCTCTCAACATAAATTGAAGAAACATATAAATCATCGATATCAGCACCTTCATTATGCTCTGCATTAGCTATAGCCGATTCTAGCAATTTCTTTATTAATTTTGCAGCTTTTTTAGGGCTAAAACTCAAAAGCGTAACCGCTCTAGATACTTTTAATCCTCTAATTTGATCAGCTACCAGCCTACCTTTTATTTCAGAAATTCTAGTTCGAGAAAGTACCGCCGTCGTTTCCATAAAAACAATATCCTATTTTATCGCTTTGTATTCGTAGCTTTTCTATCGCCAGAATGGCCTTTGAAAGTTCTAGTATGAGAAAATTCTCCCAATTTGTGCCCAACCATATTTTCAGTTATAAAAACAGGTATGTGTTGCCGACCATTATGTACAGCAAAAGTCAAACCAATAAAATTAGGCAAAATAGTAGATCTTCTTGACCATGTTTTAATTGGTTTTTTATCATTTGTTGAGATCACCTTGTTTACTTTCTCTACTAAATGCAAATCAGCAAATGGTCCCTTTTTAATCGAACGACCCATAACTCATTATCCTTTTTTAGCAAATCTTCTTCTAAGAATCATAGAATCAGTTAATTTATTTTTTCTTGTTCGATAACCTTTTGCAGGAACACCCCAAGGGCTAACTGGATGTCTTCCAGCAGCAGTTTTACCCTCTCCTCCACCATGTGGATGATCAATAGGATTCATAGCAACACCTCTAACGGTAGGACGAATACCTCTCCAGCGTTGTGCTCCGGCTTTTCCAATTGATTTCAAATTATGTTCTTCATTACCAACTTCACCAATGGTTGCTCTACAATTAATATGAACTCGACGAATCTCTCCAGATCGCAAACGAATTTGCACATAATTACCCTCTTTTGCTAGCATTTGTGCTGAGCTTCCAGCCGATCTAGCTATCTGAGCTCCTTTCCCAGGTTTTATTTCTATACAATGAATAGTGCTTCCTATTGGAATATTTGCAAGTGTAGTACAGTTTCCAACCTTTATTGGGATTTGTAAACCACTGATTACTATATCTCCTTTATTAATTCCTTTTGGTGCTATTATATACCTGCGTTCTCCATCAAAATAACACAGAAGTGCTATATTAGCACTACGGTTAGGATCATATTCTAAACGTTCTATTTTTGCCTCTATATTATCTTTATCTCTTACAAAATCGATAAAACGATAACGCTGTTTATGCCCACCACCTTTATGCCTGATTGTTATTCTTCCAGCATTATTCCTACCGGCAGATCTAAATTTCTTTTCCGTTAATTGATGATATGGTTCACCTTTATGCAATTCATTATTTTTATTACGAATAACCGCCCGCAATCCAGGAGACGTTGGCTTTATTTTGACTAAGCTCATATTATTTTTCCGAAAGTTTTATGTCAGTAAAATTTAAATTTTGACCTTGTTTTACACATACATAAGCCTTCTTATAGTCTGATCGTTTTCCTAGAAAACGACCAAACCGTTTGCTCTTCCCTTTAACATTAACAGTGTTTACGTCTGTAACATTAATATTTTCTGATTTCCAAATGTATTCAATGGCCGCCTTAATTTCAGCTTTATCTGCATCTTTCCTAACTTTAAATAGGTATTGATTATTCTTTTCTGAAATTAAAGTCGCCTTTTCTGTAATTAATGGCTGCACTATTATACTCAAGGCTCGTTCAGGCGTTATTTTTATACTTTTCACGCTAGTAATTCCTTAAATTTATCAACAGCTTGAAGACTTATTAATACCTGTTTATGTTTAAGAAGGCCTACTGGATCAGTATGAAGTGCGTCAGTTAAACTAATAGTAGGTATATTTCTAGTAGATAAATAAAGATTATCATCAATATCTTCTGTAATAATTAGTAAATCATCATTTAATCTTACAGAATTTAGCATAGTTATAAAGTTCTTAGTTTTTGAGTTTGATAAATCAAATTTATCAAATATGCATAATCTATCCTCACTATATAACCGCGATAATATTACGCTTATCCCTTTTCTATACATTTTCTTATTTACTTTTTGAGTAAAATTTTCCGTAGGAGAATTAGGAAATATTCTCCCACCACCTTTTCTTATCGGATTCGAACCCGTGCCTGATCTAGCTCTTCCTGTTCCTTTTTGCTTCCAGAGCTTATGTGTCGATTTTTGTACCTGCGATCTACTTTTCTGTGCACGAGTACCAGTCCTCGCATTTGACATATAAGCTACTATCAATTGATGAACAAGTGCCTCATTATATTCCTTCCCAAATACTTGTTCTGGTATATTGACTCTAGTCGTTTTTCCATCAGAGTTGATAAAATTTGCTTCCACTCTACACCTTTTACTTTTTTATTTGAAATAGACTATCGTCTTGACTTCTGTAATCATTTCACACTCTTTTTCACAAAAACAATACTATTCGCATGGCCAGGGATAGATCCTTTCACAAATAATAAACCCTTATCTATATCTATTCTTAGAACCTCAAGATTTTGCACAGTACATCTTTCTCCTCCAAGTCTACCAGTCATTTTTTTACCTGGAAATACTCGGCCAGGATCCTGAGCCATACTTATAGATCCCGGAACTCTATGAGACTTAGAATTACCATGACTCGCTCTATTTGATGAAAAGTTATGCTTTTTTATTGTTCCTGCATACCCTTTACCAATACTTTTACCCGTTACATCAATATTATCACCAGTATTAAACAAATTTATCTCCACCTTTGCTCCAAGTTGGAAATTTCTGATATCTTCATCATTTAATCGAAATTCTTTACTAATTTGACCAATCTCAATTTTCGCTTTTGAAAAATGACCAATTACTGCTTTATTAACTCTATGTGTTTTTTGCATTCCATAAGTTAACTGTATTGCTGTATATCCATCAATTTCTTTGGTCTTAATCTGCGAAACTCGATTATTTGATACATCAATTAGCGTTATCGGTAAACTATCACCATTATCAGTAAAAATTCTTGTCATACCAATTTTTTTACCGATTAATCCTATTTGCATTTACTTTCCTTTTGTTCTCTTATGCTCACAAATGTTATTTTATTTATCTGATAAGCTAACTAATCACCCTATTTGATTTCAACATCAACTCCAGCAGGCAAATCAAGCTTCATCAGTGCATCTACTGTTTTGTCAGTAGGATCTAGTATATCCATCAGACGTAAATGTGTACGTATTTCAAATTGATCTCGCGAAGTCTTATTAACATGAGGTGATCTCAAAACATCAAAACGCTCAATTTTAGTTGGTAACGGTATAGGTCCTCTCACCACAGCACCCGTGCGCTTAGCTGTTTCTACTATTTCTATTGCTGATTTATCGATTAATCGATAATCAAATGCTTTTAGGCGTATTCTAATTTTTTGGCTTTGCATATAACTTTATTACATCAATTTTCTTGTAGACTATTCCTATTGATCAATTTTTCTACCTTTGAAATCTACTTACTCAAGTATTTTAGCAACAACACCAGCGCCAACTGTTCTTCCTCCCTCACGAATAGCAAATCGTAAACCTTCATCCATCGCAATCGGGGCAATCAAGTTAACTGTTACTGATATATTATCTCCTGGCATTACCATCTCAGTACCAGATGGTAATTCTATCGATCCCGTCACATCAGTTGTTCTAAAGTAAAACTGTGGTCGATATCCTGCAAAAAATGGTGTATGTCTACCACCTTCTTCCTTGCTCAAAACATAAATTTCAGCAGTAAACTTAGTATGCGGTGATATACTTCCAGGTTTAGCTAATACCTGCCCTCGCTCTACTTCCTCTCGTTTCGTTCCTCTTAGTAAAATCCCAACATTGTCACCCGCCTGACCTTGATCAAGCAATTTCCTAAACATTTCTACACCCGTACATACCGTCTTTAGCGTCGGTTTTAAACCCACTATCTCAATCTCGTCACCAACTTTTACAATACCTCGCTCCACACGACCCGTGACTACGGTACCACGCCCCGATATTGAAAATACATCTTCCACAGGCATAATAAATGCGCCATCAATGGCTCGCTCCGGCTCAGGAATATAACTATCCAACGCTTCAGCCAGTCTATATATCGATGGCTCACCTATCTCACTTTGATCTCCCTCAAGCGCTTTCAATGCCGATCCTTTAATGATCGGTGTATCATCCCCTGGAAAATCATATTTTGATAAAAGCTCGCGTATTTCCATTTCAACCAACTCTATTAACTCAGCATCATCTACCATGTCAGCCTTGTTCATATAGACAATAATGTATGGCACGCCAACTTGCCTTGCAAGTAAAATATGCTCACGCGTCTGAGGCATCGGTCCATCAGCAGCCGATACAACCAAAATGGCACCATCCATCTGCGCCGCACCTGTAATCATATTTTTTACATAGTCAGCATGACCAGGACAATCCACATGCGCATAGTGACGCTTCTCCGTTTCATATTCCACATGCGCCGTATTGATCGTAATTCCTCTCGCACGCTCTTCCGGCGCCGAATCAATTTGCGCATACGATTTCGCTTCACCGCCAAACTTCTTCGATAACACCATCGTAATCGCCGCAGTCAACGTCGTCTTCCCATGATCAACGTGACCTATCGTCCCCACATTCACATGCGGCTTCAATCGCTCAAATTTACTCTTCGCCATAATTTAGTTTTACCCTATAATTTATAAACGTTAAAAATTAAATTATTTATTCTTATTTATAATTGCCTCTGCCACACTCTTAGGCGCTTCTGAATAATGCTTAAATTCCATCGTATAAGTTGCCCTACCCTGAGTAGCTGATCTCAACACTGTCGAATAGCCAAACATCTCAGCCAGAGGAACTTCAGCTTTAATAATTTTAAATCCAACTGTATCATCCATTCCTTGAATCATTCCACGCCTAGATGATAAATCTCCCACAACGTTGCCCATGAAATCTGGCGGCGTTTCAACTTCAACCGACATAATGGGCTCCAAAAGCACTGGCGTTGCTTTTCTCATACCATCTTTAAAAGCAATCGAAGCAGCCATCTTAAAAGCATTTTCATTCGAATCAACATCGTGATATGAACCATCAAACAACGCTATTTTAACGTCAACAACTGGGTAACCTGCCAAAACACCATTTGTTAGAGAGTCAACCAAGCCTTTCTCGACAGCAGGAATATACTCTCTAGGAACCACGCCTCCCTTTATCTCATCAATAAATTGAAAACCTTTTCCCGCTTCATTGGGTTCCATTCTTAACCACACATGACCATACTGCCCACGTCCACCACTTTGCTTGATGAATTTACCTTCAATCTCAACTTTCTTTTTAATTGCTTCCCTATATGCTACTTGAGGCGCTCCAACATTAGCCTCAACACCAAACTCCCTTCTCATACGATCTACAATGATCTCTAAATGCAGCTCGCCCATTCCCGAAATAATTGTTTGACCCGACTCCTCATCAGTTCTAACTCTAAAAGAGGGATCTTCTTGCGCTAATCTATTCAGCGCAATACCCATTTTCTCCTGATCATTTTTTGTTTTTGGCTCGACCGCAACATGAATTACTGGCTCAGGAAAATCCATTCTTTCCAGAGTAATTATATGCTCCGTATCACATAATGTATCACCTGTAATCACTTCCTTCAAACCAACCGCTGCAGCTATATCACCAGCACGCACTTCTTTAATCTCATCTCTTTGATTCGCGTGCATTTGCAGCAACCTACCAATTCTTTCTTTTTTTTGCTTTACCGAGTTGTATACCGTATCACCTGAATTTACCACTCCCGAGTAAACTCGAAAGAAGATCAACTGCCCAACATAAGGATCTGTTGCTATCTTAAAAGCCAAACTTGAAAACGGCTCATTATCACTTGCATTACGCTCATCTTTTTCACCATTTAATTTTAACCCCTGAATCGCCGGCTTATCTAGCGGGGATGGTAAAAAATCAATTACTGCATCAAGCATTGCCTGAACACCTTTGTTCTTAAACGCTGAGCCACACAGCATGGGCACTATCTCATTTGCTAGCGTTCTGACTCTTAATCCACTTTTTATATCTTCTACAGCCAATTCCCCATTTTCCAGATACTTATTCATTAGCTGCTCTGAAGCCTCCGCAGCCGATTCTATCATTGCCTCACGCGCAGCTTTTACAGCATCCACCATATTCTCAGGAACATCACGCTCTTCATATTTCATTCCCTGCGAGGTTTCATCCCAGTAGATTGCCTTTAATTTTATTAAATCCACGACCCCGTCAAATTTATCTTCCGCACCAATTGGTAATTGAATTGGAACCGGCACCGCTTTAAGTCTTGATTTAATTTGCTCCTGCACACGACCAAAGTTAGCACCTGATCGATCCATTTTATTCACAAATGCTAATCTAGGCACTTTGTATTTATTAGCCTGCCGCCAAACCGTTTCTGTTTGAGGCTGAACCCCACCGACCGCACAGAAAACCGTACAAGCCCCATCCAAAACCCTTAGCGAACGCTCGACCTCAATCGTGAAATCCACATGACCTGGTGTATCAATTATATTAATACGATGCTCCGGATAGTTTTTGGCCATACCACTCCAAAAACAAGTCGTTGCCGCAGACGTAATGGTTATACCTCTCTCCTGCTCCTGCTCCATCCAATCCATCGTTGCCGCACCGTCGTGCACCTCTCCCAATTTATGAGACACGCCAGTATAAAACAAAACCCGCTCTGTTGTTGTTGTTTTCCCGGCATCTATATGAGCCATAATGCCAATATTTCGATAACGCTCTATAGGTGTTTTTCTAGCCACTTCTAACCTTACAATCTTTAATTAAACTGAATTCTTATATGCTTTAACAATCTCTAGAATCGATAGTGCGAGAAAGCTTTATTCGACTCTGCCATTCGGTGGACCTCTTCTCTTTTCTTCATCGCACCACCACGCCCTTCGGAAGCTTCTATCAACTCTACCGCCAAACGCAAATCCATTGATTTCTCATTTCTTTTACGGGCCGCATCTCTAAGCCATCTCATTGCTAGAGCATTACGACGCACCGATCTCACTTCTACCGGCACTTGATAATTCGCCCCACCAACCCTTCTGCTTTTAACCTCAACTATTGGCCTTATATTACCTAGCGCAATTGTAAAAACCTCAACAGGATTTTTCCCTGTCTTTTTCTCTACTTGCGAAAGAGCACCGTATATAATCCTTTCAGCAACTGATTTCTTGCCACGCGTCATCAAGACATTTACAAATTTAGCAACCTCGATATTGCTATACTTGGGATCAGGCAATATTTCTCGTTTTGGAATTTCTCTTCGCCTTGACATTTCTTACCCTAAAAATAATCAATTAACATCAATTAGCTTCTCATTAAGATACTTTTGGTTTTTTTGAACCATACTTAGAGCGTGCCTGCTTTCTATCTTTTACTCCTGCCGTATCCAAACTACCGCGGACCGTATGATATCTAACACCCGGAAGATCTTTTACACGCCCACCCCGGATCAACACCACCGAATGCTCTTGTAAGTTATGCCCCTCACCACCAATATAACTTGCCACTTCAAACCCATTAGTCAATCTTACCCTCGCAACCTTTCGCAATGCAGAATTAGGTTTTTTAGGTGTGGTTGTATACACACGCGTACATACCCCCCTTTTTTGCGGGCAACTTTCCAATGCCGGAACCTTACTTTTAACTCTTTTATCTTTCCGCGGCTTTCTAATTAATTGACTTATTGTTGGCATTTTATAATCTAATAACTTGCATCTATCATTTAATAACTTTTTTTATTTCACTTCTTCTTAGTTTATCCGTTTTGCGTTAACGCACTTTCTTATTTAGCTCAAATTCTATAACTATAATAATATCTGCCCACCCCTTAACAGCATGCCATCTTAATGAATAGATATTACTAGACACAAAAGAGTGGGGATTCTATGGGGTTTAGTCTCATCTGTCAAGAATACACTTCACGTGACCTCATCCATCTCTATTACGGTTAGGGATATCGTTAATTGCTCGGGCATACAAGGCCAGATTAGTACTAACTTAACAGCTTGCATGATTTTCTCAAATCCACCCTCAGACTGCGACACCGAATAAAATGGTGTTGCATTTAGCCTACTTTCACTCGACACATTAAGTAATAATTTGCCTTTTAATGTACCGTCCTCTAGCAGGATACTGTTAAAATCTATTAATTCTAATTCCTGCCCGAACCCCCCTAGAATCGAACCTGCCCTTACGTACCTGCCGCCAATCCCATCACAACTAGGCATTGCCAGACTCAATTCTGTTTTTAGATAAGCCTCTATACGGGACTTAGGAGTATACGTTATCAATAATTGATTTTCAATTAATTCGATCTTTTTATCGATCAAACAACCATTATAATTCGCTTGAAACTTTATGTAGTAGTCATCTCTTGACTCAAATCGATACTCAAGTGCATTCTCAGCAATTGTATCAACAAAAAGAGTTTGTGCATTCATGCCCCCTTCTAAATCCGTTGAGTTTATTTGATGCTTAAAACTCAATCGATCATGCGCCGACGCAATACCCGACCCGCACTGTTGCTGAGAATTAGGAATTTCATATTTTATTTTGTGATAATAATGCTCTACCTGCCTACGAAGCGTATCACCAAAATTATGCTTAAGTTTATAAGCGTCAAATTCACAGATACTGGCTGTTCCATCAAGCTTTGATATCACTTGCAATATCCCATTACTTAAATAGAATTCTTCTACTCCATCTAAATCTGTATCTTCCTTATAGATACGCGGCCTTGGCGCAATCAAATCTAACATTGCTTCCAGTTCAACGATATTATTGAAAATAGCACGCCTAAGATGTGGAAGATATAAACCACCAAAGAGCCCATGCCAATAGGCATCATTGGCTTGTGATGCATACAATTTCTCACGCATCGCTGCACTTTGTTGCTTAACTGGAAGCGAAGCAAAGCGCTGAGATAGGCTCAGCATTCTTTTATGCATCCAATTCGATTCAGGATAGCGTGAAAAAAAATTTTTCCAGATACCCCCCCTTAAAAAGGATTTATTATGTTCATATGATCCAGATGCTTTAGATTGATAAATTAAATCAGCATACCGATTTGCTAGATCCGCAGGCAGGGTCCACTCATTCATTTCTATATATGAAGTTGTTGGGAGATAAATGATCCCTCGAGATCTCTCTGATGCATGATAATCACGATAATGACTCGCTGTTATTCTAGGAGACGCAAGTATTCCCTGTATAAACTGCTCCAACCACCCTTTTTCATAAACCCATTGATAGGTTTCAGGCCAAATTCCAAATTTTTCGATATCATCAAAGTATATTGCTCCAACTCGCTGATTCGTTGCTTGATGATCTGAAAGTGATTCTATGTATGCGATAGCATCATTCGCGGGAGAAAATGGAAGTTTGTAACGTAACGCTTCAGAAATCGGAAAAAGATCTAGCTTATGATTATCTTCTTCCGTTGTAAAATAACCATTTAGCTCTGCTTTGTTTTTTCCAGCACAAAGAAAATGGTAATCATCTACGATGACATAGTTTATTCCACAATCAGCTAATGCAGGAATGACGGTAGACTCCCAAACCCTCTCTGTTAGCCATGCTCCTTGGGGTCGCTGCCCTAATTTTTTACTCAACTTTTTCGAAAAAGTTTCAAGCTGCCCAATTCGATCTCGATTGGGTATCGTGGCTAGCACAGGTTCTGTATCACCTGCACTAAATAACTCCACTTGACCTCGCTTTACCATTGCTTTGAGTAATTTCATATCTTCAGGATGGTGATCAAATAAATAGTCAAGTAACCACCCAGAAAAATGTACGGCAAATTTAAAATCAGGATATCGATATACTACATGCAGAAAAGGCTTATAACAGCGAATATGCGCATCCTCTAGAACCTCTGGAAAATTTCCAACGGGTTGATGGGCATGAACACCAAAAAGCAATGATACTGGTTGTGACATGACTTAATTTCCCTCTCGAAGGGTAGAATAATTATATGAACCTAAATAGGCTCATATTCGATTATGACATGACTAAATTTTGAGTAATTACTCAGCAATAAAAGAATCAATTTGAACGTCGCATCGTTTCTATCATGTGCGCATTGCTGTTTCCATAGCTAATGGGTTCTGATAGTACACTAGGTATTGGCTGCTTAATTAGGCTATATAGATTAGCAAGATTCTTGCGAAATAGACGGTCAAAACTTGCAACAGCCTGTGAGGAATTATAATCGCCAAACCACCAAAACCAATCTGAGCTTTCGCAAGAGGCAAGCTGCCGATTAGCTAACTCTTGCTCTTCATTAGTTAAATTGCCCGCTCTCAAGGCTTCATCATAACTTTGCTTGGCCTTACATAGAATATCCCAGGCCAAATTTTTGTCATGACTACCGATCCAGGTCGAAAAATTACCATAAACCCAGCTTCCTGCTGCCAAATTGGGCAACAAAGTAATCTCTGTATTTGCTTCTTTTATATGAATTAAGTAATCTCGGAACGTGGTAGTTTTAATTGCCAAATGATTCCCAATCATTTCGTAAAGATCGTTTAGAAAATAGTATCCATTATAAGGATAGGATTCCCATGCGTTCTCTCCATCCAGAATGATCGTAACCACCGGACTCTCAGTACTACAATTGATCTCGTGATGAATTCTTTCCAGTGAATGCACAAAATTTTCAGCTGCATCCCTACCATACCATTTAGCATACTCAAACCCAATCATATCTGAAAGCTTGTCATCACGAAAAAAACAAACCGTATCCCCCTTCTTCGTCGATACGTTATATGCGCGATATAAATACTGAAGACGTTCAGCCAACGGTTCATTAGGATAAGATTTACGTAAGCTTTCAGCCAGCACACCCTCACCGCTTGCAGTCCATGTAAACTCAGATTCAGCAAGAATTTCTAGAAAATCCTTCGAAATTCCACCTTCTGCAGGCCATATACCAGATGGGTAAGAATGAAAGCGTTGCTTATGAGATTCCTTAGCCAGTTTAAGATGATAAGCAACTCGTTCTTGCCCACCGGGATAATTAGGACTGGACGGCAAAATGGCGTCAGGAAGGCTATCGTAGGTTGAATTAAAATTAATCAATAAAGGGGAAAGTGGGTGATAATGCGGGGTGGTTGACAGCTCGATCTGTCCTGATACCGCTAGTTTGCGATAGCGAGGTATCAAATCCTGAATTAATGTTCCAATCAATTCGAATAGCTGCTTACGATCACTATAGGTAAAACCTTTACCTTGCTGCATCAGTTTTCCAACTAATTCACAATTTTTACGAACACTCTCACCTGTCCAGGCTAAGTGATACCAAGTGAGCAAATCAGCAAGATACTGACCCGAAACGTAGCTCATCTCTGTGTCGCCATGGCTCATAAGCGTTTCATAGAGATCTCTCAAATACTGATAAGTTGGATAGGGTTTGAGCATCGTGTCATGATTACTTTGAAAACACTGATTCAAAATAAACATTCGATGATCTATTGAGATCAAGTTCAAATCCGGCGCAATCAATAGACGGAGTAAAGGATCCCGCAGCGTTCCCTGTAAAAATTGATCAGAATAATCTTCAAGTTGCTCAAGGAGAATAGGAACAAAATTGATAACCGCCTTTACTTTTGGATGCTTCTCTAAGTGATAAGCCATATCGGTGTAATCTTTAATGGCATGCAAGTAAACCCAAGGAAGCAGAAACTCACCTGTCTCATGATCTCGATAGTCAGGTTGGTGCATATGCCACATTAAAATCAAATTAAGTGAGTTCATTCCAATCGATCCAACAAAAAATTTAAAAATTGCTCACTTAACGCAATTCATGAACAACACCGTGAATACCTTGCCCAAGCATTTCAGGGGTTATTAACGTAATTCCTTTTTTTGTCACATGAAACCGCTTGCTATCTTCCTCAGGATCAAAACCTACCCTAAGCCCTTCTGGAATAACACAGTTTTTTTCAACAACAACATTTCTTAGTCGTGCATGTCGTCCGATATCAACATTAGGGAGTATCACCGAATCCTCGATCACTCCAAAACTTCGAACTTGAACGTTGGAAAATAATAGAGAGCGTCGAATGGTTGCGCCACTAATGATACAACCTCCTGACACTGTAGAGTCAAGCGCCTGGCCTCGCCGATTATCGTCATCAAAAACAAACTTGGCAGGAGGAAGCTGCTCTTGGTAAGTCCAAATTGGCCAGTTCTCATCATAAAGGTTGAGATCGGGTGTCACTGTAGTAAGATCAATGTTGGCTTCCCAATAGGAATCGATTGTTCCAACATCTCGCCAATAAGGAATTCCTGAAGCCATATTGACACAACTATTAGTAAAGCGATGCGCATATACTCGATATTGGCTGTTGACTAAATAAGGAATAATGTCTTTACCGAAATCATGCGTTGAATCATTGTCATCATGATCTCGTATCAATTGCTCAAATAAAAACTGGGAGTTAAAAACATAAATACCCATGCTAGCGAGCGCACGGTCTGGCTGCCCCGGGATCGCGATTGGTTTTTTTGGTTTTTCTGCAAAACTGGTTATACGCCATTGCTCATCGATAGCCATGACACCAAATGACCGTGCTTCCTCAAGCGAAACCTCTAAACACGCGATAGACATATCTGCACCCTTTTGGATATGCTCATCCAATAGTTTGCTGTAATCCATTTTATAGATATGATCGCCTCCTAAAATCAACACATAGCTAGGATCATGATTGCGCAATATAT
>CAZIDT010000003.1:1316-19044 GCA_964537855.1 uncultured Nitrosomonas sp. | reverse complement strand
GTGTTCATCGTTTATACGCAATGCAGAACAAAAATGAACTCCCGTTCCCAGCATTTAACGTTAATGATTCTGTAACCAAATCGAAATTTGATAATCTTTACGGTTGCAGAGAGTCTCTAGTAGATGGAATTAAGCGTGCCACAGATGTAATGATTGCAGGAAAAATTGCAGTTGTATGTGGTTATGGTGATGTTGGAAAAGGATGTGCTCAATCATTACGTGGATTGGGTGCTACGGTATGGATTACAGAGATTGATCCAATCTGCGCATTACAAGCTGCTATGGAAGGATATCGTGTAGTAACTATGGACGATGCGTGCGATAAGGCTGATATTTTTGTAACTGCAACTGGAAATATTCGTGTCATTGGTCATGACCACATGATCAAGATGAAGAATCAGGCAATTGTCTGTAATATTGGTCATTTTGATTCAGAAATTGATATTGCTTCAATACACCAATATCCATGGGAAAATATCAAACCGCAAGTTGATCATGTAATTTTCCCTACTGGCCGAAAAATTATTGTTTTAGCCCAAGGTAGACTTGTCAATCTTGGCTGCGCTACTGGACACCCTTCATTTGTAATGTCTAGTTCTTTCACAAACCAAGTATTAGCCCAGATGGAACTGTGGCAAAATGGTAGTAACTACCAGCATAAAGTTTATGTTTTACCTAAACATTTAGATGAGAAAGTTGCCCGACTTCATTTATCCAAATTGGGCGCAACATTAACGGAGTTGACGGATGAGCAGTCTAATTATCTGAATTTGAGCAAAACAGGCCCTTATAAACCCGAAAACTATCGTTACTAGTTTTTCTATTAAATCAATCTAAAGGGTTAGCTAATTTTTAAGTATGTTATGCTGACCCTTTAATACATTTTCATCAATGATCCTTTTTTAGGGATAGTTACCTTAAATAATCGTTAGGCGAGATGCAATCACAAAAAAAATTTCCAGCCACGTTTAGTTTTGAATTATTTCCTCCCCAAACGCCTGAAGGAATCGAGAAACTTCGTGTGGCACGCTCGCAGCTCGCGCAATTCAATCCAAAATTTTTCTCTGTTACTTATGGTGCAGGTGGATCAACTCGCGATCGTACCATCGAAACTGTTCTTGAAATTCAGGCAGAAGGTCGTACCGTCGCTCCCCATCTATCTTGCATTGGTTCAACACGCGAAAATATTTTTGCATTACTTAAGAAATATCAAGAAAATGGCATCCATCACCTCGTAGCCTTGCGAGGTGACCTTCCATCTGGAATGGCACAAGCAGGTGAATTTCGTTACGCAAATGAGCTCGTCACATTCATTCGCCAAGAATTTGGGGATCTTTTCAGGATAGAAGTTGCTGCTTACCCTGAATATCACCCTCAGGCCCGCTCAGCACAAGATGATTTTAAAAATTTTATCAAAAAAATAGAAGCGGGTGCAGATTCAGCCATCACTCAATATTTTTATAATGCTGATGCTTATTTTCATTTCATTGATATGTGTGAGTCCGCTGATCTAAATATTCCAGTTGTTCCAGGTATCATGCCTATCAACAAATTTACCCAATTAGTTAGATTCTCTGATACCTGTGGCGCTGAAATTCCCCGTTGGATAAGAAAAAAACTGGAAGGGTATGGCGATGATTCAGCTTCAATCACTGCTTTTGGATTAGATGTAGTCACTGAATTATGTGATTGCCTACTCAAGGCTGGCGCACCTGGGCTCCATTTTTATACATTAAACTCAGCAACCTTAACAACTAAAATCTGGCAACGACTGTTCTCAAACCTATCTTCTTAATGAAATGCCAACATCGCTATATTGGCATGATTACGAAACAACTGGTTCAGATCCCAGATGTGATCGTCCTATCCAATTTGCTGGCGTAAGAACTGATGAGTCACTACAAGAAATAAGTGAACCACTCGTTATTTATTGTTCCCCTCCCCGAGATCGACTACCCCAGCCAGAAGCTTGCTTGTTAACTGGAATTGCACCCCAGTTTGCTGATGAACACGGATTAATCGAATTTGAATTTATTACCAGAATTCACCAAGAGCTAGCACAACCTAAGACATGCGGAATTGGTTACAACTCGTTAAGATTCGATGACGAGGTAACTCGTTTTACGTTATATCGTAATTTCTATGATCCATATGCACGCGAATGGCAACATGGTAACTCTCGCTGGGATTTGATTGATGTGGTACGAATGACCTATGCACTTAGACCTGATGGAATCGTTTGGCCTATCAATGAAGAAGGTAGTCCAAGCTTCCGGCTAGAGGACTTAACGAGGTCTAATAACCTTGTGCATGATTCTGCTCATGATGCATTATCAGATGTTAGAGCAACCATCCAACTTGCTCGCTTAATTCAGAATCGACAACCGCGTCTATACAACTGGCTTTTTGAGCTAAGGGATAAATACAAAGTCGCTCCTCTACTTAATTTGCAAGACTATACGCCAATCGTTCATACTTCTCGAATGTATCCTGCTGAGACCGGATGCACAACGCTGGTCATGCCAATCGCACAAGACCCCAGAAATAGCAACAGCATTCTAGTATATGATTTACGCTATGATCCAAGTTTTTTCCTCGATATGACGATTGATGAACTCTCAGCGCAATTATTTACCCCTCGAATTGCTTTACCTGAAAACAGTATCCGTTTACCGATCAAAGCGATAAGAATAAATAAATGCCCTGCTATCGCTCCAAGAAATGTGCTCAATGATGAAAGTATTAGGCAAATTAAACTGGATTTACATGTTTGTAATCAGCACTGGCAGATCATCAAGAAAGATAAAACGAATTTTATCGAAAGAATAGTAAAGGCCTATAGCAGAACAACTTTTGAAGAAGCTAGCGATGTGGATCTTGCACTTTATGACAGCTTCTTTTCTAGCAATGATCAGAATTTGATAAAAAAAGTACGAAGTACACTACCTAATAAATTTAATAAAGAATGGTTTGATTTTAGCGATAAGCGATTACCTGAACTACTATTCCGCTTTCGGGCTCGTAATTGGCCAGAAACACTTTCAACTGAAGAGTTACAGCAATGGAAGACCCATTGTTATAGCTACCTAACTAATAAATTGAATCCAAATAATTTAACAATTTCTGAGTTCAATGAAACCATAGCCATGTTTCGTGGTATGTATCAAGAAAATAATGTAGCAAGTGATATGCTTGATAATCTTGAAGCTTGGGGAAAGAAGCTGATTAAAGAAACACAACACAGAGTGTTGCATTGTGATAAGTAGAAAATTAAGACAGATTATTCTCAGTGATCCTCTGAATGCACATAACGAACAGCTAATTCTTTTCGTTTTCCTTTTAGCTTGATATTAAAAACATCACCGAACTTAATGCCAGGTTGCTCGATTGTCGCAATCACTTCATACAATATTTGACTAATTAATACAGCTCCTGGCTGACAATTCTTTTCTAAGCGTGAGGCAGTATTGACTACATCACCAATTGTAGTCCAGTCCAACCTACCTGAAATGCCGATATTACCAATGATAACTTGTCCCCAATGAATGCCTATTCTGAGCAATAACATCTCTTTACCCGCATTCTTTCTCAAACTATTTATATCAAGAGAATACTTTTGAATTTCTAGCGCAGCTAGAACTGCGTTAAGTGGATTTTTGAATAAAACCATGACGCAATCACCCATGAATTTATCGATTAATCCATCAAATTGATTAACAGTTCTCGATATTCTTCCTAAAACCAGATTAAGCGTATGTATAACCGATTCTTCTTTTTCGTTATTCTCAACATAAGCTGTGAAGTTAACAATATCGCAAAATAAAACTGTGATATAGCATTCTTCATTCGTTAATTCTTTTCCACCTAGCCTTACTACATCACGCGCTTTCTGCTCTACAAGTTGTGGCACATAATTTCGAGTAATATTGTGGACTCTTGCTTCGTTTAATATTGACCCCTCAGTTAGTGAATCTACAGACTTAGGATCCAGAAACACAACTTGCCATAACGATTGTATCGTTGAATCATGACTACGATAGCCACTTATATTGAAAAGAATGGATTGACCGGAATCATTTGGAAGCTTAATTCGTACTCTATAATTCTCAAAGATCCCTTCTGTTGTTTCTAGCGCCAATCCCCAAATAACATCATTGTAGAAATGAGGAGGAATAATTCTGCTGAAAGCTTGAATGGATAACGAAGAATTATCTAGCTTCAAACTATCAAGAATTGATGAAGAGATTGATAAAATCTCGCCTGTACTTGAAAAGCAAACGATACCATAGCTAAGTTTAGAAAAAATAGCTTTCATCCTATCCAACTCAGATGTGCGTGTTAATAGCAGTGGAAAATATCCAGGAACATTTGAGTTCTGATACTCAGAATTTATTTTTGTTAACTTGGCAAGATAGTAATTAGCACTGGCTTCCCCTGCATATTGCTTGATTAAAGAAAATCCTAATGCTTCGGAGAGTTTGCTGTCGAGATATACTGCACTATCACAGCAAATAGGGTAACGAATGGTCAATAATGTTTCCAAATCATCTGGAAAACTGAGTGTAATTAGGATGTCATTTTTCTTGCAGTAGGAAGCTATATTTTTATCTCCATGCTCATCTATTTCATTTTGGTAAAGTTCTTCAAAGAAATTATCGCCACTCACTGCACCAAGGTATAAGTCACTTTCTACGAATTGTTGGAATATCCTATGGTGCATAGTATTTACCATATTGGATATAAGCTTGTGAAGTAATAGTGACGTTGAATCGATTAATTGTGGACACTTCAGGTACGTTAAACGAGATAAAATTTTATTTTCAATATCACTCCAGACTTGTTGTTCTAGTGATGAAATCTGAATAGTGTCTTTACCAAGCTCAAGGGAGCTGGGCAGGATCGTTTTTATTTCGTGAGGAAAATTAATTATGGACATTTGCACAAAGCTGGTAAATATCGTTTGTGAGCAATTCTTCAAAAAAGGCTTCATCAAGCAGCTGGCTCGAAAGTTCATCGCCCAATCCGTATTGAACTAGCTTCTCTTTTTGAATTGATAAATCAATCGTGTTAGCACCAAATCCCCTACCTTTGATTATGCTGTTAGCAGCTGCAAGACTGAGAAGAACTTTATCTTGGATATGATCTACCGCTATCCGATCGAGATCGTTATGAACAAAGCGACTAAAATGTTCCGGTAATTTCCATGCTTTTATAGCTGCTTCACCAACTTGGCGATGATTAATTCCTAGAATTTTTTGTTCTGCATCAGCACATGGACAATGCTGTTCAAGCGCGTAATTCAGTGCCTCCATATATTCATTCTGTACATGAGTAAAAAGTAGTACTTTCCCTATATCATGGAGAAGTCCAGCAACAAAAGCTTCTTCCGCTGCTTCGTGATTACCGAGCTTATTACAAATGTGATGACTTGCAATTGCAGTTAATAGCGAGTGATGCCAGACATGCTTACATACAAGTTGATTTCTACTTTTAGCAAAAACAGCTCTTGAAAACGCTAAAATAACCAAAGATCGGATAATAGTTACTCCCAATAAGCTAATAGCAATCGGTAGCGTTTTGATCGCTTGATTTCGACTATAAATCGGTGAATTAGCTACTCGAAGAACAAATGCAGCAATGGCCTGGTCAGAACGTAACAGTGTATCTATTTCTCTAAAACAATTCTGCGATTCCTCATTTATTTCAATGATCTTTGTGATAATTCCCGGTTGAGCTGTAGCAATCTTCTTATAATCAATATCACAGTGTTTCATAGAATGTTTAATAACAACAAATTAACGATGCCTTAATTTGCTATCATATTGGCCTTATAGGTTACTTATCGAATGTATAAATGAAACTACGGCACTTGTGCGCTTAAATTTAAATGGAATTTGTCAAGTAGTTTTTTGAAATTGAGTGAGTAAGAAAAATGAATTTTATTCTTAAAATAATGAAACTTTGGGTTATGCTCATGGTGAGCCTGATTATCGTTACACCATCATTTGCGCAACTACCAACGTTGTCGATTGCAGCGAAATCCTATACCCTTTTAGATTATCAAAGTGGGCAGATACTTCTCAGTCAGAATGCAAATGAACGCTATGAGCCAGCATCATTAACTAAATTGATGACGGCGTATGTTGTTTTCTCCGCACTTAAAGATAAACGAATCTCAATGGATCAAATTGTTCCAGTCTCAACAGTCGCATGGAAAATGGTTGGTTCAAGAATGTTCATTGAGCCTAATAAACCAGTTACAGTCAAAGAGCTGATTAATGGCATGATTGTGCAATCAGGTAATGATGCCTGTGTTGCTCTTGCAGAACTAATTGCAGGTTCTGAAGATATCTTTGCACAATTAATGAATAAAGAAGCTGAGCGTCTAAAAATGACAAATACTCATTTCATGAACTCAACTGGCTTATCACACCCTAATCACTATAGCAGTGCACAAGATTTATCCATTCTTGCTGCCGCGATAGTTCGTGATTTTCCAGAATATTATTCGCTCTATTCGATGCGTGAATTTACCTACAATGGCATCACGCAACCAAATCGGAATCGATTATTGTGGCTAGACCCCAATGTGGATGGTATGAAAACGGGTTGGACTGATAAAGCGGGTTATTGTCTAATCACTTCAGCAAAACGCGACAATCGTCGCTTGATTTCTGTATTGATGGGGGCCGCATCGGAAAATATGAGGAGTAAAGAGAGTCAACGCCTTTTAAATTTTGGCTTCCAATTCTTTGATACAACACAACTTTACAAAAAACATCAGCACATTTCATCCATTCAAGTGTGGAAAGGTTCACAAAACAAATTAAATGTAGGCTTTGATCATGATGTTTATTTTTCACTTCCTAAAGGACAATCCGAAAAATTAAAAGCTAAAATGGAGTATAAACAACCATTAATTGCGCCTATCAGCAAAGGTCAGGAGGTTGGCATGGTTAAATTTAGTATCGATGATCAACAAATTGCAGCGTATCCATTAGTAGCCTTAGAGACGGTAGATACTGCTGGTATTTTTGGCCGCGCTTGGGATAGTGTTCAAATGTTATTCAACTAATTAATAAATAATGATTTATCTAAACGGAAATTTTCTACCAATTGAGCAAGCCTATATTCCTGTACTAGATAGAGGATTTATCTTTGGTGATGGTGTTTATGAAGTCATACCAGTTTATTCTCGACGTGCCTTTCGCTTGGCCCATCACTTAGCACGTTTACAAGATAGCTTAGATGGGATACGACTTAAAAACCCCTACACCAACGACGAATGGTGTAGCTTAATTACACAACTTATCGATTTCCACGAGAGTGAGGATCAATACATTTATTTGCACATTACGAGGGGTGTAGCAAAACGTGACCATGCTTTTCCGATTAATGTTCAGCCAACGGTTTTTATGATGAGTAATCCGCTGCTAACGCCCCCTAAGGAACTACTTCAGAAAGGTGTTTTAGCGATTACTGCTGAAGATAACCGCTGGGGTCGATGTGACATTAAAGCCATTTCGTTGTTACCTAATGTATTACTGCGTCAACTCGCAATCGACGCGGGGGCAACCGAAACCATCTTACTAAGGAATGGTTTTCTAACTGAAGGGGCAGCGAGTAATATTTTTGTTGTTAAGGATCATACATTGTATGCCCCCCCCAAAAGTCATCTAATGCTACCAGGAATCACCTATGATGTCGTTCTGGAACTAGCACAAGACCATACTCTCCCCTATTCAGTCAGGCCAGTCACTGAGCAAGAATTACGAACTGCTGATGAGATACTATTAACCTCCTCAACCAAAGAGATCATGCCCATCATTTCGTTAGATGGCAAGTTAATCGGTCAAGGCTCACCGGGTCCATTCTTTTTTAAACTAAATGAACTCTATCAACGCTACAAAATATTAACCATGCGAAACAAGCCAGCTTCGAATTCCTAATTCACTCGGAGTTCTATCGAGGGAAATTCATAACTATCCATGAATGCAGAAGAATCTTCACTTATCAAATATCCTTGTGATTTTCCAATCAAAATTATGGGTAAGTCGCAGAATGGGTTTACAGAAACCATATTGAGTATTGTAAAGACCCATGCACCTGATTTTGATGATGCAATGATGGAAGTACGTTTAAGTAAAAATGGCACTTACCTTAGTCTAACTTGTACAATATTAGCAACCTCACGCGTTCAATTAGATAACCTTTACCAAGAACTTCATGATCATCCTATGGTAATGCTGGTATTTTAAGTGATCGTATGATAACGAATACAACAGTACGATCAAGAGCCTGCGTTCCGATTCAAACGAAATACTTGGGAATAAGGGATTACGCAGAGACATGGCAAGCCATGAAGAATTTTACTGCTGGCCGCAGTAATAGCACGTTAGATGAAATCTGGTTACTTCAGCATTTTCCAGTCTATACACAAGGAATCGCGGGCAAACCTGAGCACTTACTGTACCGCAATGATATTCCGGTCATTCATACTGATCGAGGTGGACAAGTAACTTATCACGGACCAGGGCAACTTATTATCTATACGTTACTTGAGTTCCGCCGCTTAGGTTTTCATGTGAGGGAATTGGTTACTCAACTTGAAAAAGCTGTAATTGATTTGCTGGAAGAATATTGCATAAAAGCTGAGAGCAAACAGGAAGCACCAGGGGTCTATGTTAAAGGTGAAAAAATTGCTTCTCTCGGGTTAAAAATTAAACATGGCTATTGCTATCACGGTATCGCATTAAATATCGATATGGATTTGCAGCCTTTTTTTGCGATCAATCCCTGTGGATATCAAGGATTACAAATGACACAAATGGTTGATCAGGGTGTTTCTGACGATATAGAAGTCATCAGTCAGAAAATAGCCGAGAAATTAATAATGAGATTGTCTAAATAAAGTAAATTAAACACCATGACTACCAATATGAAAGAAAAAGGAAGTGCTAAAACCGCACGGAATCCTATTAAGATTAGTGCTCAACAACGAAGCGAACTATTACGAAAGCCCTCATGGATTAGGGTGCGTTCATCGAATAGTCAAACTTTTCACGAAGTGAAACAAATGTTGCGAGAACACAAGCTTCATACGGTATGCGAAGAAGCTTCTTGCCCAAATATTGGCGAATGCTTTGGTAAAGGAACTGCCACCTTTATGATTCTGGGAGATCTGTGCACACGCCGTTGTCCGTTTTGTGACGTAGCGCATGGCAGGCCCTTAGCGCCTGATCCCGAGGAACCTATTCATTTAGCCCAATCCATAGCAGCACTTAAACTGAAATATGTGGTAATCACTAGTGTAGATCGAGATGATCTAAGAGATGGGGGCGCTCAACATTTTGCTGATTGTATCCAACAAATACGATCCTACTCACCTGCAACCAAAATTGAAATTTTGGTTCCTGATTTTAGGGGGCGATTAGCCGTTGCGCTAGAAAAACTTGCCACACATTTACCTGATGTGTTGAATCATAACCTAGAGACAGTACCGCGCCTTTACAAACAATGTCGTCCAGGCGCTGATTATCAGCACTCACTGCAATTACTTCGTGATTTCAAGCTTGCTTTTCCTAACATACCAACTAAATCGGGACTTATGGTGGGTTTAGGTGAAACAGATGATGAAATAAAACAAGTCATGCATGATCTTCGGGAACATCAAGTCGATATGCTAACTGTGGGCCAGTATCTACAACCAAGTTTAGGTCACTTACCCGTAATGCGGTATGTTTCACCGGAAGACTTTAAAGAATTCGAGCGTCTTGCAAGATCAATGGGGTTTAGTCACGCAGCTTGCGGTCCTATGGTGCGATCAAGTTATCACGCAGATCAACAAGCTTACGAAGCAGGTATCAGCTAAAGGATCAATAGAGTACGTGATCCACGTTTTTGTAGCGTTGATATCAATCAACCCTATCGTAGATATGACTAGAAAAGAAAAAGTAACGACTCAGTATTAATCGTTAAAAAAACAAAAACCCCAATATGGGGTTTTTGTTTTAGGCATCTAAGTTTAATGTCTAAACTTATTTTAAAACTTCAATTCCTGCGCCAAAGTTAATGTGGAATGCAGCTCCATCCATCACGAGAGCAGGCACCGATTTAACTCCAGCTGCTTCAGCTTCAGCAACACGAGATTTGTCTGTACCCAAATGAACAATTTCAACTTGGTATTTTGAACGATCAATTGCATTCGCTACAGCATGTTCTGCTGCGACACAAACGGGGCATCCTGCGTGATAAAAAATTGCTTTAGCTACCATAAAGTTTTTTCCTCTTCAAAATAAATAAACGTTATCAATTTATGTGCCAATGATTATAACATATAAATAAATTCGTGTTTTTTAAGCAATTTACACTATTACCAAGATCAAGAATAAGACTCTTCTTTTTTATGTAAGATTTTGTAAAATCGTTGAACTCGGCAACAGCGAACATTATTGTGGCAAAATCGCTATTATCAAGAGAGAAGAACAATAATTTTTGTGAATCCCGTTACACTAAAAGAATAATCAATAACATATCGCTTTCTGCTAAAGGCAATACATCATGAAGATAGGATTTATCGGGTTAGGCATTATGGGAAAGCCCATGGCAGGACATCTCATTAAAGGAGGACATACTCTTTTTCTATATTCGCGGAGTGGAGTCCCTGAGGAGCTTATCGCGATGGGAGGACAAGTTTGTTCCTCACCAAGCCAAGTTGCAAGAAACTCGGGGGTAATCATTACCATGCTACCGGATACACCAGATGTTGAATCAGTATTATTTGGTAATAATGGCATCGTGCAGGGATTAACCGCCGATCCAACTTCGTCTTCCAAAATCGTTATCGACATGAGTTCTATTTCACCCATTGAAACCAAGAAGTTCGCCGAGAAACTCAGTGAGTTTGGCTGTAATTATGTAGATGCACCCGTTTCCGGGGGGGATATCGGTGCAAAAAACGCTACGCTTACCATTATGGTCGGTGCCTCAGAGCCCGTATTTAATGAGATAAAACCGCTCTTGGCGTTAATGGGTAGCACGATTACCTTAGTAGGTGATGTAGGCTCAGGTCAAATCTGCAAAATAGCAAACCAAATTATCGTGGCACTTTCAATCGAAGCCGTTGCAGAAGCATTGGTATTCGTGTCAAAAGCCGGCGCCGATCCACAAAAAGTCAGGCAAGCGTTAATGGGAGGATTTGCAGCTTCTCGTGTTCTCGAAGTCCATGGTAACAAAATGATTAATCATACTTTTGAACCTGGTTTCAAAATAGAATTACAGCAAAAAGATTTAAATATTGCACTCTCTTGTGCTAGAGCATTAGGAATTAGTTTACCGAATACCGCGCTCACCCAAACTTTGTATAATGCTTGTAGTGCCCAAGGGGGTGGTAAATGGGATAATTCAGCGCTGGTTCGTATTCTTGAGATAATGGCAAACCATGAGATTCATTCAAATTAACCATGTCTAAGCAAAATCTTATTGATCAATTTCGCACCTTCCTTCCCGCAGACTCAGTATTGTTTGAAACGGAAGACTTAAAGCCTTATGAGTGTGATGGGTTATCGGCTTACCGACAATTGCCCATGATGGTTGTTTTACCCAAAACCGAAGAAGAAATTATCAGGATTTTGCAAATTTGCCATTTAACTGCAACACCTGTCATTGCCCGAGGTGCTGGAACCGGTTTGTCGGGTGGTGCATTACCCCTCAGTAATGGTGTATTGCTTTCTCTTGCAAAGCTCAAACGCATCGTTGAAATTGACCCCATTGCACGAACAGCTCGAGTCCAACCAGGTGTTCGTAATCTAGCAATCAGCCAAGCAGCTGAGCCATTCGGGCTTTATTATGCACCGGACCCTTCATCTCAAATTGCTTGTACGATTGGTGGTAATGTTGCGGAAAACTCAGGGGGCGTGCATTGTCTAAAATACGGACTAACCGTTCACAATATTCTTAAACTGCGAGTCCTAACGATTGAAGGCGATATCCTTGAAATCGGAAGCGAAGCCCTCGATAGTCCCGGCTATAATCTACTCGCCTTGATGACCGGCAGTGAAGGCATGTTAGGCATCGTTACGGAAGTGCTCGTTAAATTGATTCCCAAACCAGAGAAGGCTCAGTTGGTTATGGCAGCCTTTGATGATGTGCAAAAGGCAGGTGATGCGGTTGCACACGTCATTAGTGCTGGGATTATTCCGGCTGGTATGGAGATGATGGATAAAATCACCATCCATGCGGTAGAAGATTTTTTGCATGCAGGCTATGATCTCGATGCAGAGGCCATTTTGCTTTGTGAGGCAGATGGAACCATTGAAGAAGTCGAAACAGAAATCCAAAAAATTAATACCATTATGCAGCAAAGCGGCGCAATTAAAATCAGTACTTCTCGGGATGAAAATGAACGACTTCGCTTCTGGGCTGGGCGTAAAGCAGCGTTCCCAGCAGCAGGCCGCGTATCTCCTGATTATTACTGCATGGATGGCACTATTCCTCGTAAACATTTGGCTAAAGTCTTACAAGGTATCGAATCGCTTTCATCCGAATATGGTTTACGCTGCATGAATGTCTTTCATGCGGGAGATGGTAACCTCCATCCCCTGATTCTCTACGATGCCAACCAACCTGGGGAACTTGAAAAAACGGAAGCATTCGGTGCACGCATCCTTGAGATGTGTATCGAGGTAGGAGGAACTATTACGGGAGAACACGGTGTCGGTATCGAAAAAATTGATCAAATGTGCCTACAATTTAATTCCTCTGAACGAGAACTTTTTCACCAAATAAAACATGCATTTGATCCCACAGGCTTACTGAACCCTGGTAAAGCCATCCCTTCTTTGCATCGTTGCGCGGAATTAGGTGGTATGCATATTCATCAAGGAAAAGATAAATTTCCTTCAATCCCTCGATTTTAGTAAATAACTGAGGAACAAGCTCAAGCCATTCAAGTAAGTTCATGCATAATTTAGTCGACCAATTTATTCAGCGCATTCATTCCGCAGCGAGTGCCCAAAAAACCTTACTCATTCAAGGTGGTGGTAGTAAGCATTTTTATGGCAATCCCACTCAGCTCGATGGTGCTGAGGTACTGGATGTAACCACCTACTCAGGAGTAGTTGACTACGACCCCAGCGAGTTGGTTGTCACCGTTAAAGCAGGTACTCGCTTGGCTGAACTAGAATCATTGTTAATGCAATCAAATCAGATGCTTGCCTTTGAACCTCCCAGATTTAGTGAGCAAGCAACCTTAGGTGGTACGATCGCGGCTGGCTTGTCAGGCCCTCGTCGAGCTTACCAAGGTTCTGTAAGCGATTTTGTGCTAGGCATTCGTATGCTTGATGGCCAAGGTCGTGATCTTCACTTTGGGGGGCGAGTAATGAAGAATGTTGCGGGGTATGATGCTTCTCGGCTAATGGTTGGTTCGCTTGGAACATTAGGTGTCATTTTAGAAGCCTCATTAAAGGTACTACCTAGACCAGAAGTTGAACTCAGTCTTTTCCAGGAAATGAGTCAATCCCAAGCGATTGAGAAAATACATCATTGGTCCAGCAAGCCGTTGCCGATTTCAGCAAGTTGTTATCATAATGATAAATTATTTATCCGACTCTCAGGCTCGCACGCGGGGGTTCGTGCAGCATATCAAAAGATAGGTGGAGAAGAACTGAAATCGAGCGAATCCTTTTGGCAATCGATTCGTGACCATACGGATCCTTTTTTTTCATCGGGTAAACGATTATGGCGACTATCGCTCAAATCGACCCTCCCCCCTCTCACGCTAGCGGGTAAACAACTCATCGAATGGAGTGGCGCATTGCGGTGGCTAGCAACACATGGAGAAGAAGCTGATCAATCCCTTCGAGAACAAATTAGCGCGTTAGGTGGGCATGCAACGCTGTTTTATGGCGAAAAATCAACCATTCAGGCTTTTCATCCCCTTTCCTTGCCTTTGCAAAAGATTCATCAAAAATTAAAACAACAATTTGATCCGCTCGGTTTATTTAATCGCGGCAGGATGTATTCTGAGTTTTGAACGATGCAAACCAATCTCGCTGACTTTGTTAAAAAAAACCAAAATAGTCCAGAAGCTGAAGCAATTATTCGATCTTGCGTGCACTGTGGATTTTGTCTTGCGACATGCCCAACCTATCAATTATTGGGAGACGAACTGGATAGCCCACGGGGTCGAATTTATTTAATGAAACAAGTCCTAGAAGGGCAAGCGGTTACACAAAAAACGCAATTACATCTCGACCGTTGCTTGACATGCCGGGCTTGCGAAACAACGTGCCCTTCTGGCGTGCGCTATAGCCACTTATTGGATATCACGCGAGGCATCGTAGAAGAAAAAGTTGGAAGAACTCGCGATAGCTCAATTAAGCGTTTTGTAATTCGTAAATTTCTAACCAGTAAAACCCTATTTAAGCTTTCAGTGAGGATTTCACAGCTAATGCGATTTTTGTTGCCTGCTAAGCTTAAAGCTGCGATCCCAAAGCTGCACCCTGAAATTAGTGAATGGCCCGCTACTGACCATTTTAGAAAAATGCTGGTACTTGATGGTTGTGTTCAACCAACACTCGCCCCCAATATCAATACAGCAACCGCACGAGTTCTCGATAAATTAGGGATTTCCCTGATGAAAGCGAAAGAAGCGGGCTGTTGTGGAGCGCTAGCGTATCATCTCAATGCACAGCAAGAAGGTTTGGATGCCATGCGCCATAACATTGATATATGGTGGCCATTCATCGAAACTCATCAGATTGAGGCGATTGTGATATCAGCCAGTGGTTGCGGTGTAACGGTCAAAGAGTACGGTCACTTTTTACAGCACGACACGGTATACGCTGAAAAAGCCAAACATATTGCGTCACTAGCAAAAGATATCAGTGAGATTATCGCTGCTGAAATAACCCGATTAGCGGCGTTATTAAACCATTCACCAATCGACCGCCCTAGCAAACTCGCATTTCATTCGCCATGCACACTACAACACGGAATGAAAATTCGTGGTGTTGTTGAGAAAATTCTCAATTCGACGGGGATCACACTCTGCCAAGTCGATAACGCCCATCTCTGTTGTGGATCAGCAGGAACCTACTCTATTTTGCAACCTGAATTATCACAGCAGTTACTTAAAGACAAAGTACAAGCCTTAACCACTAATACGCCTGATCAAATCGTCACCGCTAATATTGGTTGCCTTATGCACATTCAAAGTGGAACGAACTTACCCGTCAAACATTGGATCGAATTTCTTGATGAACTAATCGATGCTCAAGCATCGACTCATTCCACTACTCATCCCAAACACCCAACTTAAATTAAAGTTGAGATCTAATCTTAAGCATCGATCTGTCGTGATTGCGCTATTGCTTTGATTGCAAAATATTATGCTTTACCGAAAACACGTGCGTTCTTGGGAACCTTAAAAATTATTAGCACTCTCATACAAGGAGTGCTAAAATAATGACGTATTTTTAGAAAAGGTTATCCCAACAGTAAAGGAGATAGGAATAATATGGCTGATATCAGTGCATTACCTTCTGTGGTCGGCGGTAATATTGAAAGTTATATTCAAGCGGTAAACCGTTGCCCAATTCTCTCGCAAGAAGAAGAAACAAGCTTGGCACGTTCCCTCAGAGATGAGGGCAGTATCGAGGCCGCACATAAGCTCGTCCTATCGCATTTACGTGTTGTCGTTGCCATTGCTAGGGGTTACTTAGGCTATGGGTTACCTCATGCCGATCTTATCCAGGAAGGCAATATTGGATTGATGAAAGCAGTTAAGCGGTTTGATCCAGAACGGGGAGTCCGACTTATTTCTTTTGCGATTCATTGGATCAAAGCAGAAATTCATGAATTCATTATGCGCAATTGGCGACTCGTTAAAATTGCGACAACCAAGCAACAACGCAAACTTTTCTTCAATTTAAGAAGCATGAAACAAAGCCTAGATACCATGAGTCAGGCTGAGGTCAATAGCGTTGCGAAGCAATTGGGCGTCAAACCTGAAGAAGTTGTCGAGATGGAAACCCGTTTCAGTGGGCGCGATGTTTCTCTAGAACCCAACAGTGAAGATGAAGACGAAATCGGTAGTCCGATCCATTATTTAACGGATGGTTCTGACCCCTCTCAGCAAGTTGAACAAGAACAAGCTGCGCGTTTATATCATGATAAATTGCAAGAATCGCTCGCGAGTTTGGATGAACGCAGCCGCCATATCATTGAAGCACGCTGGTTAAGAGAAACAGATACCGCCACATTGCATGAACTAGCCGATGAATTGGGCGTATCCGCCGAGCGGATTCGTCAAATCGAAGCTAAAGCCATTCAAAAAATCCGCGACAAAGTCGGAGCGGTCATCTAAGGATTGCTGTGCTTCATCCCTGAAACACAGCAACACTTATTAACCCCGATTTATCGTTTATAGGGGTTAATAAGTGCGTAGTTAAGCCACGGTAATGTCTTTGCTTAAATAAACATCTTGGATGGCATTCAGTAATTTGACCCCTTCTTCAAAGGGTTTCTGAAATGCCTTCCGGCCAGAAATCAGCCCCATCCCACCAGCCCGCTTGTTGATAACCGCCGTCCTCACCGCTTGATGCAAATCATCTTTACCGGATTCGCCTCCTGAGTTGATCATTCCAACTCGGCCCATATAACAATTGGCCACTTGATAACGCACCAAATCGATGGGGTGATCGCTGGTCAATTCGCTATACACTTTGCTGCTGGTCTTACCAAATTTCAGTGCCGGATATCCCCCATTATTCTCAGCCATTTTTTGTTTGACGATATCCGCCTCGAGCGTCACTGCCAAATGGTTTGCTTGCCCCGTCAAATCTGCGCTAACGTGAAAATCTTTTTCAGGTGTTTTGAAAGCAGCATTACGGGTATACGCCCAAAGAATGGTCACCATCCCCAATTCATGGGCATGGGCAAAAGCTTCAGAAATTTCCTGTATTTGGCGTCGCGACTCGTCTGAACCGAAAAAAACCGTAGCACCTACGGCGCAAGCACCCATCTCAAAAGCCTGATCAACACTCGCAAATAATGTCTGATCGAATTTATTCGGGTAAGTTAATAACTCGTTATGATTGATCTTCAGAATGAACGGAATCTTATGCGCATAGCGCCGTGCCACTATGCCTAATACCCCCAATGTCGAAGCCACCCCATTGCACCCGCCTTCGATGGCCAGTCTAACGATATGTTCCGGGTCAAAATACATAGGATTGGGTGCAAACGAGGCGCCGCCTGAATGCTCAACACCTTGATCGACCGGCAATAACGAAAGATAACCCGTCCCCGCTAAACGGCCATGGTTATAAAGGGATTGAAGGTTGCGAAGCACCGCTGGTTTGCGATCGCTATTTAACAATACCCGATCAATAAAATCAGGTCCGGGAGTTTGAAGATGTGCTTTGGGAATACCTTGGCAAATGTGTGTTAATAATTGATTTGCTTCTTGGCCCAGTAAATTAATAACATCAGTCATTTTCTGCTCCTTATAGCGCGTTTTTATTAGTATAAACGTAAAATTGCTTAATTTCAGCCCTAGATCGAGGTTAGTTTAATTCACTTGTACTTCATTCTGTAATGGTAGATTTTATCCTATCAATCTCTCTGTAAAAAAACCTGGGATCTCCCACAGGCTAAGCAATAACTTATTTTGCTCTAGAAAATATTCTCGACAAGAAATTGGCGTCATCAGTATATAATTTTAGCT
>CAZIDT010000003.1:0-1216 GCA_964537855.1 uncultured Nitrosomonas sp. | reverse complement strand
GCTCTAGAAAATATTCTCGACAAGAAATTGGCGTCATCAGTATATAATTTTAGCTTTGATTTTTTACTCGATAAAAATGCAGGAACCTAAACCTCCGGTTGTTGAACCATACACTTTTGTTTTTAGCTGGAAACGCTTTTTCGTACATTGTGCGATCATGAGCTTCTGTGTATTCCTGGGTCTGATAACTTGGTACTTGGGTAAACCACCGAGTATCCGTTTCTATGAAACCAAATCGGAAGCGCCACTAACCGCCCCATTAGCACCAGGCATCAATATGGCACTGGATATGCGAAGCACTATTGCTGTTAAAGAAAGTGAGCCATTACAAGTAGAGTTGTTTAAAGGAAATGTTTTTTTTGATATTCAAAAGAATGCAATCAACCAATTGGAAATAAAAGTCGGTAATACCCTTATCAAGGATTTCGGGACCCGTTTTAGCATCCAGTTGCATAAAGATGGGTCCGGTCATATTGCAGTTACCGAAGGACACATCAAGATTCATACTCCTTCCGGAAGCGTTTTTCAGATCAATGCGCTCGAAGAAGCTGAATTTGACGATACTGGTATTAGCAAACACCGGTTGCTCAGTGAGCGTAATATCGCACCCTGGCACACCATACAGTAATTGCTAACTTTTAGTTTTCTGTAAACTGTCATGTACATAAATTAAAGTGATTCAACAATCACCTTTCAATGTTACGAATGTCATTGCATCGTGTATAAGGTTTGTTGATGGTGATTTATTCATCGTTCAGCTACGCCTTTCTCAATATAGATGTATTTATCATCGATACCTGTTATCGTATATCGATGTGTAGTTGTTTGAAGAAATCAATAATCTAAAATTATGCTTGCAGGTCTAATGTTAACAATGGCGTTGATGGCGCCAGACCATCTCAATCCGATTGAAAAAGCGATTGATTATTATCAGAAAGTAAATAGCTATCAAACGATCATTAAATCGTATGTGGGAAGTAAATCGGATAGCCCAGATATCGTACGCTATTACTACAATAAAAGCGGGGCAGTACGCATGGAAGTAGTAGAACCCTTCAATGGCGCAGTTCTAATTTATAACCCTACGACCGATCTCGTTAAATTATGGCTATTTGGTTATGGCAGCGTACCTTCTTTTAGCCTAAGTCCTGAAAATAAATGGATACAAAGTTCTTCAGGGCAACGTGTTGATCGATCCGACATTGGCGCGTTGTAT
>CAZIDT010000002.1:0-20685 GCA_964537855.1 uncultured Nitrosomonas sp. | reverse complement strand
AGGGCATGGGCAGGCTTATGTAGGACGCCCTTATTTGCCGGGCACCCATGGTATTGGCCTGGGGCGGGAAGTTGAAGGTGTTCATAAAAATGGACAATTAATCCCAGTTTATCTTGCGGTAAGTGAGTATTTTGTTGGTGGGAAGCGCCATTTTACCGGAGTAATGCGAGATATCCGTGAACATGTGAAGATTATGAAAGATCTTGAGCATGCGAGACTTGAAGCGGAGCAGGCGAATCAGGCCAAATCGGCGTTTCTGGCTACTATGAGTCATGAGATCCGAACACCCATGAATGGCGTGATTGGTATGATCGAAGTATTACAGCAATCTAGTCTGAGCAGTTACCAAATGGAGATGACGAATTTAATTCGTGAGTCTGCCTTTGCCTTGTTAGAAATTATCGAGGATATTCTTGATTTTTCAAAAATTGAAGCAGGTAAGCTCGAAATTGAATTTATGCCAATTCCGCTAGCTACGGTGATTGAGAAAGCTTGCAGCATGCTTGAGCATTTGGCTGCTAATAAAGGAATTGAACTAACGTTATTCATAGATCCTGCGATTCCCGATGAAGTGCTGGGAGATGCATTGCGCTTGCGCCAGATTGTAGTCAATCTCATCAACAATGCCATTAAATTTTCAAGTGGGCAGGGTCGGCCAGGTAAAGTTGCCACACAAGTCTTATTGATCGAAGCAGACCAAGATCAGGTGATGATTTCGATTCAAGTCACGGACAATGGAATTGGTATGAATGAAGAAACTAGGGAAAGATTATTTATCCCATTTACCCAAGGAGATACTTCTACCACACGACGTTTTGGTGGTACTGGGCTGGGTCTCACGATAACGCACCATCTCGTGAAATTAATGGGAGGAGAAATCACCGTTCAGAGTAAAGAGGGTGAAGGATCTACATTTATTGTTCATATTCCTTTTAGACCGCTGTCTTCGCAAACGACCACTCATCAGAAACAAATCGATCTTGCAGGTCTCTCCTGCATTGTATATGGACCTGACGAAGGGTTGAGCAATGACCTTGTTGCTTATTTGAAGTATGCCGGGGCAAACGTTGAGCGGGTTACTGATCTTACCGCAGCTCGAAAACGAATCAAAACATTACCAGCTGGTCAATGGCTACTGGTCATCGATGCAGGCCACGATGAATCATCGGTTGATGAACTAAGACTCGCATTTCGTACCCGTTTAAATTTAGATTCTCCTGATAAACCGCATTTGGTTGTCGTTAAGCGAGGCCGACGCCATCGGGGTCGGATTGAAAATGGTGAACAAGTAACGCTTGATGGCAATATTTTATATCGGTTTGCTTTTTTGCATGCTGTTGCCGTTGCTGCGGGGCGTGCAAAGCTTGAAGAAGACACGCTTCCTTTAGAAGGATCATCGACACGAATTATTCTTCCTTCGCGTGAGGAAGCGTTGCAACAGGGTAGATTGATATTGGTTGCGGAAGATAATGAAATTAATCAGAAAGTAATTCGACAACAGCTTGCGCTACTTGGGCATGTTGCTGACGTTGTGCAAAATGGTCTTGATGCTTTAAGGCATTGGGAAAGCGATGATTATGCTATGATACTAACGGACTTGCATATGCCTGAAATGGACGGTTATCAACTAACACAAGCAATTCGTGCAGCAAAAAAAGGCTCGATTCATATTCCGATCATTGCTTTGACTGCAAATGCACTTAAGGGAGAAGCGGAGCGATGTAGGGCAATTGGTATGGATGATTATTTGAGTAAACCGGTGCAGCTAGAGCAACTCAAGCAAACTATACAAAAATGGTTACCTAAGCATAGTAATGTTTCTGAAGTCCCTAAACTGACTGAAAAGCAGATTATGAGTCAGCAAGTAGTGCCTGTTGATATTCGAGTATTGCAAGCATTAGTTGGGGATGATCCTGCAATTATTCAGGAATTTTTAAGTGACTTTAGCACAAGCGCGCAGGAAATCCATGATCAACTCCATATAGCTTATCAGCAACATCAGTTAGATCAGGTTAAGGCAGCCGCACATAAGCTGAAATCCTCAGCACGATCGGTGGGCGCGCAAATGTTGGGCGAGTATTGTGAGAATATTGAACAAGCAGCAAAAAGCCATGATGAACAACGTGTTACTAGTTTATTGCCACTATTTGATGCTGAATTACAGGCGGTTAAACACTATCTTGAAACAATCAACTTATAATCCTTTAGAGGAGTTAGTAGATGAAAATTCATGAGTACCAAGCCAAAGAAATTCTACGTCAATTTGGTGTGTCAACCCCTAATGGTATAGTCTGCTTTAGTGTGGAAGAAGCTGTTTCAGCAGCGCAGTCATTGGGCGGGAGTCGATGGGTGGTGAAGGCGCAGATTTATGCGGGAGGTCGTGGAAAAGGGGGAGGGGTAAAGTTGGCTCATTCACTCGAAGAGGTTAGGCAATTTGCGGAGAGAATGCTCAATAAACCACTTATCACTCATCAGACTGGACCGCAAGGGCAAATCGTGCATCGCTTGTATATCGAGCAAGGTGTGGATATCCAGCGTGAGTATTATTTGGGTATGGTGATCGACCGAGCCCGCCAGCGTGTTTGTTTGATGGCGAGTTCTGAAGGTGGCATGGATATCGAGGAGGTTGCGATCAAAACACCTGAGAAAATTCATAAAATTCTGATCGATCCTATTAGCGGTTTAACTGACCAAGACAGTGTCAACGTAGCAGGCAAAATTGGACTACCTACCACTTGTTTGGATGCAGCTAAAGCATTGCTAAGTGGTTTGTATCAGGCATTTGATGAAACTGATGCATCTTTACTGGAAATCAATCCACTTATCTTGACATCTTCAGGTCAGGTAATTGCACTTGATGCCAAAATGAATTTTGATGATAACGCATTATTTCGCCATCCTGAGATTGTGGCATTGCGTGACACAGATGAAGAAGATCCTGATGAGATAGAAGCAGCTAAGCACGATCTGTCTTATATTGCCCTGGATGGAAATATTGGCTGCTTAGTAAATGGTGCCGGTTTAGCGATGGCGACGATGGATATCATTAAGTTATATGGAGGTCAGCCAGCTAATTTCTTGGATGTTGGGGGTGGTGCAACGGCTGAGAAGGTTACGGAAGCATTCAAAATCATGCTGCGGAATCCTAAGTTGCAAGCTATATTAGTCAATATTTTTGGTGGAATCATGAAATGCGATGTGATTGCTCAGGGGGTGACTGCCGCAGCGCGCGAGGTCAAATTAGCCGTACCGTTAGTCGTTCGACTCGAAGGAACAAATGTTGATCTCGGTAAAAAAATTCTAGCTGAATCGGGTTTGCCGATTATTTCTGCGAGCAATATGGCAGAAGCAGCGGAGAAAGTGGTTGGCGCAATACGGAAAGGAGCTTAGCTATGTCTATATTGATTAATCGTGACAGCCGAGTCATTACGCAAGGTATTACAGGAAAAACTGGACAGTTTCATACGCAGCTATGTCGTGAGTATGCCAATGGATCTCAGTGTTTTGTCGCCGGAGTAAATCCTAAAAAACCGGGCGAGCAATTTGAAGGTATTCCAATTTTTGCCACCGTCAAGGAGGCGAAACAAGCCACTGGTGCCACAGTATCGGTAATTTATGTACCCCCTCCCTTTGCAGCTTCAGCAATCGATGAGGCAGTTGATGCTGACCTAGATCTCGTAATTTGTATTACTGAAGGTATTCCAGTACGAGATATGTTGAGAACTCGCTATAAAATGCAAGGGAAAAGAACCTTGCTGATTGGCCCCAATTGCCCAGGGATTATCACGCCCGATGAAATCAAGATTGGTATCATGCCGGGCTACATCCATAAAAAGGGTAGGATAGGTGTCGTTTCCCGTTCGGGAACACTAACTTATGAAGCTGTAGCCCAACTCATGGCATTGGGTCTCGGTCAATCTACTTGTATAGGCATTGGTGGCGATCCCATCAACGGTCTAAAGCATCTCGATGTGATGAAACTATTTAACGATGATGATGAAACAGATGCGGTGTTAATGGTCGGTGAAATCGGTGGCACTGATGAAGAAGATTGCGCACGTTGGATTAAAGATCATATGAAAAAACCGGTTGCTGGTTTTATTGCCGGTGTGACCGCACCCCCAGGTAAACGTATGGGTCATGCAGGCGCAATTATTGCTGGCGGGAAAGGTACTGCTCAAGAGAAGATAGAAGTAATGGAAGCGTGTGGTATCCGCGTCACCCGTAATCCTGCTGAGATGGGTAGATTGCTTAAGTCAATTTTATAGAGGAATCAATATCTTGATGATGAGGCTAGCAAAAATAGGCTTGAATAGAGGATTTCCGTTTCTGTCACGTTTTATTCTGATAATCTTTCTGACAAGCTGTGCAACCACAAGTCAGTTACCGCCACCACCACCTAAACCAGCAAAACCTTCGTCATCAGTTATTCAACCTAAACCGACCCCACGTCCTGTGGGCCCATTACCACCGAGCACGCGCCCAACTTATAATTTGAGCGGGTTTCCACCTGCTACAAAAGAAGGGTATATCGATGGTTGTGAGACCGCGAAAAAAACACGCTGGGGCTATAAGGATGAGGTGCGTTATACCAATGATCTGCAGTACCGTATGGGGTGGGATGATGGCCATGGTATTTGTGGTCGTCAACCAGGGCAATAACAAAGTGAGTGGGGTAATGAGGATAGCCAAACTGAGCTTTAGGTGTATTCGTTTGTGGCACTTCATTAAATTGCGCTTAGTCGTAGTAGTCGTTCTAATGCTTAGCGGACTGTTAGGTCTGCCGTTTCCTCTGTTAGCTTCAGAATTGCCAGAATCAGTGCAGCACGCGCTAAAAACTGCTGGAATTCCTGAAACAGCGGTTGGTGTATATGTAAAAGAAGTGGCCACGAAGCAACCAACGCTAACTGTGAATCCAACACAAGCGATGAATCCCGCATCTGTTATGAAGTTGGTAACGACTTATGCCGGACTTGAATTGCTTGGCCCTGCTTTTAGTTGGAAAACTGAGTTTTATGCGCTTGGACCGATTGAAGGGGGTATTCTGAAAGGGGATCTTGCAATCAAAGGCTATGGAGATCCCCAACTTAACTTAGAAAATTTCTGGTTGCTGGTGCGTAAATTGCGGCAAACAGGATTAAAGGAAATAACTGGCAACCTAATTCTTGACAATAGCTATTATCATTTCTCGATGGGTGATCCTGCTGCATTCGATGGTAGCCCGTTAAAAACTTACAATATTTTTCCTGAAGCGTTGCTGGTCAATTATCGTACTACTGCTTTCCATATTACGCCTGACCCTGATCGTAATAAGGTACATATTATGACTGACCCGATCTCGGAATTGTTGGATTTGCAGAATAACTTAAAGCTAACACGCGGCCATTGCGGAGATTGGCGCAACCAAATGCGGGTTGATATTCGTAAACCAGAAGGGAATGGGGGGCGTGTTACTGCTACGCTAAGTGGTAATTATTCAATTCAATGCGGTGCTAATATTTATTATATGAGCTTGCACGACAGCGCTGCGTATATTCACGATTTTTTCAAGAAACTGTGGGTCCAGCAAGGGGGAGTTTTTAAGGGATCAGTACAGCAAGGATCCGTGCCTAAGAACATGGTACCACTTACAGTATATCAATCACCGCCATTAGCTGAAATCATTCGTGGTATCAATAAATTCAGCAACAACGTTGCAGCAAGGCAACTTTATTTAGCACTTGGGCAATCTCTTGTGCAGTCTGGTCATGCTGAATTTGTTTCACTGGATCAATCGAATATTGCACTTAGGCAATGGCTATTTTCCAAGCGCCTTAGTTTTCCAGAGCTCGTGGTGGAAAATGGTTCTGGATTGTCGCGTCGAGAACGTATTAGTGCTTACCATATGGGAGAACTTTTGGTGGCTGCTTTTCATAGCTCAGTAATGCCTGAATTCATGGCATCACTCGCGATATCATCCGTGGATGGAACCATGAAAAGTAGGCTACGAGGATCATTAGTAGCAGGTAAAGCGCATATGAAGACCGGTACCCTGAATGACGTATCGGCAATAGCAGGTTATGTGCTTGATCATAAAGATCGGCGATCTGTCGTGGTGTTTCTGGTGAACCATCCTAATGCGAGTAATGCGCGGTCTGCGATGGATACACTGATCCGATGGGTATATGAAAAACCTTAACAGTCGTGTAATTGACGACTAAATCCATTGCTAGCGGAGAAAATCTATGCGATCTATCTCATGTTATAGCGTAATTTACTGTTTGCTTGTCGGAATCGTATTCAGTATTGCGAATCCCGTATTAGCTGCCAAATTGTCAGGTACTTTTGTGAGTCAGCAATCCTGTCCTGCCTATGTCTCTAAAAAGAAGCTAACTAATCCCGATCAAAGCCAGCTAATGGTAGCTTCTGAATATGCGATCATCGAAGCTAATCAGAAGCATGATCCGAGTTGGTACCGAGTCATTGTGCCAAATGCACGCCCAAAGGAACGCTGGGTCAAGGCAGAATGTGGCATTGTTCATCAAGTAGGAAATGGAACAGGTGGGGGAAGTACCCCAGATCAATGTAGTAAAGCAGGACATGCGGATAGCTATGTATTAGCATTATCTTGGCAACCGGCATTTTGTGAAATCAAAGCAAATAAACCCGAATGCAGCGTTACTGATCCTGACGTGTATCAAGCTCGCCATTTTACGCTTCATGGTCTGTGGCCAAATCAAAAGCAATGCGGTATTGATTATGGTTTTTGCGGGGAGGTAAAGCAAAAGCAAGAAGATTTCTGCAATTATCCTGCGGTTGATCTCGATACAGCAAGCCGTGATAGCTTAGCCGAAGTCATGCCAAGTGTTTCAGCCGGGTCATGTTTGGAACGCCATGAATGGCATAAGCACGGCACCTGCCAGGCTCATTGGTCTGTTCAGCAATACTACGAATTATCTGCTGACTTAGCTCGCCAGTTTAACGATTCGGGTATGGCTTATTTTATGAATCGGAGAATAGGTCAAGTGGTACGCACTGAAGATTTCATGAATCGGCTGGCAGCTGTACTTGGTGAAGCTGCTCGTAATCGCATCAAGCTCATTTGTAAGCAGGATATGTTGGTAGAAGTACAACTAATGCTCGCTGCCAACTTATCGCTTGGCCACGATTTGGAAGCATTAATTGCAACTGCACCGTTACAAGCAGGCTCGGAATGTGGAAGTACATTTCGCGTAGACCCCATCGGACCGAATTAATAAAATAGCAAAATCAGTAATTACTCACGATATTGTAACAATCAATTTAATAATTAATTTCTGCATAGCCTATTTTTGTATATTTATCCCAACTTTATTGCCTACTTCGCTCCATAGCGCTCACGGTAGATTTCAATTGCTTGTAAGTTTTGCTGCATATTTGCAGTTTCTTTTAAATAATCCACAATATCATCAAGATTGATGATACTAATTACCGGAATATGATGGGAGTTGTTGACTTCCTGAACAGCAGATAGCCTATTTGAACCTTGCTCTAACCGATCGAGCGCAATAATTACACCGCAAGGAATTGCAGAGTCAGCCCGAATGAGATTGACTGATTCTTGTACGGAGGTTCCTGCAGAAATCACATCATCGGTAATTAGCACACGTCCACTAAGTGGTGCTCCTATCGTCATACCTCCTTCACCATGATCTTTTAGTTCTTTCCGATTAAAGCAAAAAGGGTAGTTATGACCAAGTTCAGCGAGTGCTATTGCAATGGTGCTTACCAGTGGAATGCCTTTGTAGGCTGGGCCGAATAACATATCAAAGGGAAGTTGGGCAGCAATAATTGCTTTAGCGTAGAATTGGCCTAGTTGCCGCAAAGCATTGCCATTGTTGAATAAGCCAGCATTAAAAAAATAGGGCGAAAGTCGACCTGCTTTGGTTTTGAATTCTCCAAAACGAAGTACGTTGCAGCTAATGGAAAATTCGATAAATGCTTTTTTGTAATCTGACATAGTTTAATTTAGTAATATCAAATGAGAATTATAACGCTTAACGTAAATGGGATTCGTGCAGCAGCCAAAAAAGGGCTTTTTAATTGGTTACCGTTGCAGCAGGCTGACATAATCTGTGTGCAGGAACTGAAAGCGGGGGTTGATGATATGGATTCTGAAATGAAAGCTTTTGATGGTTATCAAGGCTATTTTCATTGCGCTGAAAAGAAAGGGTACAGTGGTGTCGGGATTTATACGCGGAAAATACCGGACCAAGTAATCGAAGGTGTTGGTATTCCAGAAATTGATTCAGAGGGGCGTTATTTGCGTGTCGATTTTGGTTCATTAAGCATTGTTTCAATTTATCTTCCTTCTGGCTCCAGTGGTGAGCATCGCCAGAATGCTAAGTTTTATTTTATGGACCATTTTTTTCCCTTTCTAAAAGAATTTGCAGATGAAGGAAGGGAAATTATTCTGTGTGGTGATTGGAACATCGCGCATAAAGAAATCGATTTAAAAAATTGGCGATCCAATCAAAAAAACTCAGGATTCTTGCCAGAGGAACGAGCGTGGTTAACTGCCGTGTTTGAAGAATTAAAATTTGTCGATGTGTTTCGACGGCTGAATGCAGCCCCTGATCAATATACCTGGTGGTCGAATCGAGGGCAGGCTTGGGCTAATAATGTTGGCTGGCGTATCGACTATCAAATTGCAACTCCGCAGATTGCTGATAAAGCAATACAAGTCTCAATTTATAAGCAAGAACGTTTCTCAGATCATGCGCCACTGATCATCGATTATAACTATCAATTATGAAAAATACCTCACTTACTCTGTGGCTAGATGCATGCCGAATTTATCTTCATCCGAGAGTGATGGGAATGTTAGCACTGGGTTTTTCTGCGGGATTACCTTTATTGCTAATTTTAGGCACTTTATCATTTTGGTTAAGGGAGGCCGGAATTGATCGAACAACGATTGGTCATTTAAGTTGGATTGGGTTGGCCTATGGTTTTAAATGGTTGTGGTCACCCCTAGTTGACCGCATGCCATTACCGATCTTGACGAAATTACTGGGTCGTCGCCGCGCTTGGCTGCTATTGTCACAAATCACGATTGTGATAGCGCTTATTGGTATGGCAAGCACAGATCCGCTGGTGAATTTAACACATATGATTTTCTTTGCATTGGCGGTTGCTTTTGCTTCCGCAACACAGGATATCGCACTGGATGCTTATCGGATTGAGGCCGTAGCTGTCGAGCTTCAAGGCGCTATGGCGGCAACTTACCAAGCCGGTTATCGATTAGCAATGATTTTATCTTCAGCAGGTGTGCTGTGGATAGCAGCTTCGCTTGACACAATGCCTACGGGTTATGATTATCGAGCCTGGCAGATCGCTTATTTTGTAATGGCTGCTTTTATGGGAATTGGTGTACTGACAACACTGATTATCCAAGAGCCAGCGGTTAGAATCAGCCAGCTTGTTATTGAGAATGAAAAACAAGTAGAGGCGATGATTGCTCGCTGGAATTTAAATCATCGACTTTCCCAATTATTACTGTGGTTCTATGGTGCTGTAATCGCGCCTTTCCGGGATTTTATAGTGCGCCACCGTTACAATGCGTTCCTGATTCTTGCATTGATCGCAGTTTATCGGATTTCCGATGTGGTGATGGGAGTGATGAGTAATCCTTTTTACGTTGATATGGGTTATTCCAAAGATGAAGTTGCAACGGTTTCAAAAGTTTATGGGGTATTGATGACCATCGCAGGTGCTGCGTTAGGTGGAGTGCTCATTATGCGAATCGGAATTATTAAGACACTATTTATTGGTGCAGTATTATCAGCAGCAACCAATCTATTATTCGTATGGTTGACGGTAATTGGCCATAGCTTACCCGGATTAATTTTTACCATTTCAGCCGACAATCTCTCAGCGGGCATTGCATCATCAGCATTTATTGCTTATTTATCAGGTTTGACGCATTCAGCCTATTCGGCAACGCAATATGCGCTATTTAGCTCAGTTATGTTGCTTTTGCCTAAATTTATCGCAGGATTTAGCGGGCAATTTGTCGATGCTTACGGTTATGCCTGGTTTTTCCTCAGTACTGCATTACTAGGGTTGCCAGTTTTGATCCTAGTTTGGCTCGTTAGTCGTATTGATTTCGTAAATCCTGATAATAATCCGGAAATTAATAATTGTTCATAGATTGCCGTCATATGAATCATTATCGATTTCCATTAATAAGCCTATGCAATCCAAACCGATAGCAGGATTAAAAAACTGGGTGAGCTTTTTTAATAAAGCAGATATTCCAGTTCTTAAGCTTACAGGTAATGAACTATTTTTGTTGGTTCAGCAGGAAAAAACACTTAGTGCACGTAGTGTTGCTAATATCATTAAAAGAGATCCGCTGATGACCGTGAAGCTACTTCGCTATTTTTGCCAGCACAAACACAGGAGCTTAGAGCATGAAGTGATGCAGGCTGAACAAATCTTGATCATGCTCGGTGTGGATAAGGCGATGAAGAATGTTTTACCAGAACCGACTGTTGAGGAATTGTTGCGCGAGCAGAAAGTTGAAGTGCTTATTAATTTACTGCACTTAGTTCATCGCTCGCATATTGCTTCAAACTATGCTTTCGAATGGGCGGTTCGTCTCCATGATACGCATTTTGAAGAGATACGCATTGCAGCATTGTTACATGATATTTCTGAGTTATTAATGTGGTGTTTTGCACCTACGGATATGTTAAGAATTCGAGAAATGCAGAAAAAAGATAAAACACTGAGAAGTTATCTTGCTCAACAGCAGGTACTCGGATTTACATTAGCAGATTTACAATCGGAGCTCGTTTTGAAGTGGTCATTACCTGAACTATTAATCACACTCATGGATGATCATAATGCATCGCTACAACGTGTACGTAATGTTGTACTGGCTGTCAATCTAGCGCGCCATTCTGCGAATGGGTGGGATGATGCGGCCTTACCGGATGATTACACTGCAATTGGTGAATTATTAAGGATGTCAGTACATGATGTGAAAATAATTGTCGGTGCAAAAAATATTGAACCGACTAATAATACCCACCAACCCGAACATTAATAAATGCTTGTTTAGTTTATTCAATATTTTGAACTTGTTCACGCATCTGCTCAATTAGTACTTTAAGTTCAATTGAAATTTTAGACACTTCGACATCGAGTGATTTTGAACCCAATGTATTAGATTCTCGGTTTAATTCTTGCATTAAGAAATCAAGACGTTTTCCACTTGTCCCACCTTTAAGTAGCGTTTGTTCGACTTCATCGAGATGCGTATTTAGTCGTGATAATTCTTCATCGATGTCGATTTTGCTTGCAAATAAAACAAGCTCTTGTCGAATACGATCGTCATTGCAATCAACTTGGGCTTCTTGTAAGCGTAATATTAACTTTTCTTGAAAATTCTTTATAAGTGACGGGATGCGGGGTGATAGCGCTGATACTAACCGACGCATTTGATACAATCGATCAAGTAGTAGTGCTTTAAGTTTTTCACCTTCACGTCGTCTCGTTGCGATTAGTTCGTTCAGTGTTGTTTGTAGTAAGTTATTACATGTTTCTTGTAAATCAGTGATTGGTAAAGAATCACTAACTAAAATACCAGGCCATTTAAGAATTTCTGCTACGCTCAGGCTTCGCGCTGCGATAAAATTTGATTGAACTGTATTATTTAGATCAAGTAATTGTCGCATGACTTGAGAATTAAGTTGTTGGGGAAGATTTAAATCTGGATAAGATTGAAAGGTTAGACGGCAATCAATTTTTCCTCGTTTTATCTTTTGATTTAGTAATTCACGCATACCTGCTTCGAAAGTACGGAATTCATCAGGTAGTTTAAACTGAATATCAAGATAACGATTATTAACAGAACGAAGTTCTAAGGAAATTAGCCCGCTGGAAATTTCCTGAGTCGCAGTGGCATATCCTGTCATGCTAGTGATCATAGTGCGTTTACCCTGTTAACTTTAATAATGTTTAAGTCTGTTTTGTGGAAATATCAAATATCGTGTGCGTAATACATTTTTTAGTCTTGAACTTGCTCCCATAATTTTTGTAAACGCTTAACTGAAACAGGGTAGGGTGTTTTTAATTCCTGAGCAAATAATGAGATTCTCAATTCTTCGATTTGCCAGCGAAATTCTTCTAGTTTTGGGTCTTTGATTCCACGCTGACTGTGCTTCTCATATCGCTGGCGATATTGATTCCATAATGCTGAGACAGTAAGTGTATGCTGCTTATCGCGTGTTGGATTGGTGGGGTATTTATCTAATCGAAGAAGTATTCCTTTTAAGTATCGAATTAAGTCTGGCAGTCTTTCCCAGTCAGTTTGTTGTAGGAAATTAGGATAAATAAGTGCATGAAGCTGATCACCCAATTCTTGTTTGATTTGGCTATGATGTACACTCATCGTGGACAGCTTTTGTTTAAGTACCTGATATTGGAGTGCAAGTTCATGGATGAATTGAATAAGCGTATCAGCAACAGAATTTAAACGAATGCGACCTTTCTGTTTCAGTTGGCAGAATTCATACTCATTGCGAGGTAAGGGTTCGTCCCCAATTAATGCGCGATCATAAATTGCAGCAAGTATATCCTGCTTAAGTGTTTGCAAATCGATTAGATTATTTAATATTAAAGAATCAGACTTGATTCCCGGTAATTTGCTTTCTATTTGCTTAATTGGGTCTTTTAATTGCAGAATGAGCAATCGCCTGACGCCTCCTCGCATGTGATTACGTGCCACTTCGATCGTATCAAATAAGCGAATGGCGACATGATCAATCTGATCGATCAGCGCCGGGTATCCTGTTAGTTGCTTTTGTGCTTGAGAAAAAGTAATCTCTTCGGGTAGCTGACCAAAATTCCATTGAGTAATTTGATCACGCTCTATTCCAAGCTCATTTGCTGCATTGTTTTGTGAAAAGACTAATTGAGCAGCCTGACCTAATTGACTTTGTAATTGTACTAAATCACGGCTTATCCCAAGCTCTTTTCCGGCATCATCGATAATTTGATAATTCATCTGCAAATGTGATGGCATTAATTTTGTGTTCCAGGTATCCAATGGAACTTTAGTATCTGTGACGCTAAGAATATAGCTAGCAAGATTTTCAAGTAATGGAGATGACTGTTTTTGTGTGTCACGATAATCTAAGAAACGAGTTACATGCTCAGCAATAGGAATGAGATTGCGTCGCACTGATTTGGGTAATGCTTTGAAACACCAGGTAATTTTTTCGCGAATTAAACCTGGCACCAAATCTTCAAATTGATTGGCTTTTAGTTTGTTTAATAAATGGAGTGGAATGGTTGCGGTAACACCATCCATAGGGTGATTCGGTTCGAAACGATAGGTGAGTGGGTAATGTTGGTCAAAAATTGAGATTGATTCAGGAAATAGTGTCTCAAAAGTTTTATCTGCTTTATGGCGCATCAAATATTCTCGACTGAGATAAAGCAAATGGGGACTATCCCGTTCTATTTGTTTGCGCCAATTTTCAAATGTAGTGCCATTAAAAATGTTTTCTGGAATTATCTTGTCGTAAAAAGCAATAATATCTTGTTCTTCGACTAAAACATCTTGGCGGCGAGTTTTATGTTCTAGTTCTTCGATGTCTTGAATGAGCTGGCGATTATGTTTAAGGAATTGAGCATTGGTTTCGTAATCACCAAGGACCAATGCATTGCGAATAAAAATTTCCCTAGCTTCTTTGGAATTGATCTTGCCATAAATAACGCTGCGCTTTGGCACAATTGTGAGTCCATAAAGTGTGACGCGTTCATATACCATAACTTGTGCAGTTTTCTTTTCCCAATGCGGGTCAAAGAAATGCTTTTTACAAAGGCTCCCCCCAATTTTTTCAAGCCATGTCACATCAATGGTAGCAACACATCGAGCATAAAGCTTTGTCGTTTCAACTAGCTCAGCTGCTACGATCCATTTGGGTTTTGCTTTTTTTAGCTTAGAACCAGGATAAATAAAGAATTTTATTCCCCTAGCACCAAGATACTCTCCTTCGTTTTCGCTTTTAAAGCCAATATTGCTGAGTAAACCTGCTAGCAAGGCACGATGAATTTCATCATAATTAGCCGCAACTTGATTGGGTCTTAGTCCGAATTCCAGAACCAATGTATGCAATTGACCGTGTATTTCACGCCATTCCCGCATCTTGCGATATGAAATAAAATGTTCATGGCATTGTGCTATTAATTTTTTCTTTGTTTTTTTATGTTTAAGTAATTCATCAAAGAAACTCCAAAGCTTTAGAAGTCCAATAAAATCAGAGCGTTCATCATGAAATGGGAGATGGGCTCGATCTGCTGCCTCTTGTTGATCAAAAGGACGTTCACGGGGGTCTGTCAAACTTAATATTGCTGCAATTATCAGTACTTCACTTAAACAGTTTTCTTGTTTTGCAGCAAGAATCATGCGTGCGATTTTGGGGTCAATTGGAAATTTTGCAAGCTGCCAGCCGATGGGCGTTAGCTTCTGGTGCTTATCGATAGCACCTAATTCGCTGAGTGATTGATATCCATCAGCGATCATACGCGGTAAAGGCGGCTGAATGAATGGGAAATTCTCAATATCGCCAATCTTTAAGGATTTCATGCGCAGGATGACTGAGGCAAGCGATGTACGTAAAATTTCTGGATCTGTGTAGGGAGGGCGTGTTTCAAAATCCTCTTTAGTGTATAGCCGAATACAAATACCGCTCATGACACGGCCACATCGCCCCGCACGTTGATTTGCTGAAGCTTGAGAAATTTTTTCGACGAGTAATTGTTCTATTTTATTGCGATGACTATAGCGATTAATTCTTGCAACGCCGGGATCAATTACATAGCGGATGCCTGGGACAGTTAACGAAGTTTCAGCAACATTGGTTGCGAGGATAATGCGACTGATTGCATTTGATTTATGAAATACACGTTGCTGCTCAGCGTAGGATAGTCGGGCATAGAGGCATAGAATCTCTAGTTTTCCAGGATTGCTGAAATGATTAAAGCTATGCTTACGCAAGATTTCAGCGGTTTCCTTAATTTCACGTTCGCCGGGTAAGAAAATTAATATGTCGCCCATTCCAATTCGCAAAAGCTCATCAATGGCATCTAAAATAGCTTGCTGTAAGTCATATTCTTCCTCATTTCGATCGTGATCTTTTGCGAGGTAGCGTATTTCAACTGGATAAGTTCTACCTGAGACTTCAATCACAGGTGCATGATTAAAATGGCGAGAGAAGCGTTCAGCATCGATGGTGGCAGAAGTAATGATAAGCTTTAAGTCTTCTCGCTTCGGCAATATTTGTCTGAGATAGCCCAATAAGAAATCAATGTTAAGACTTCGTTCATGCGCTTCATCGATGATAATTGTGTCGTATCTTTGCAGATAGGGATCACTCTGAGTTTCAGCAAGCAAAATACCATCAGTCATGAGCTTGATATAAGTATCTTGATTGATGCTATCTGAGAAACGAACTTTGTAGCCCACAGCGTGACTCAATGGGCTGTCGAGTTCTGTTGCAATTTGTATTGCTACCGATCGAGCGGCAATACGACGTGGTTGAGTATGACCGATTAATCCAGATACTCCTCTCCCAAGTTCTAGACAAAATTTTGGAAGCTGTGTTGTTTTGCCTGATCCTGTTTCGCCACTAACAATAATGACTGGGTTAGATTTAATTGCATCCAGGATCTTGTGACGTTGTTTATAGATGGGTAATTCGTCTGAGTATTTAGGTTTTGGTAAATTTTCGCTTCGACGTGCTAGATTTTCAGCGGAAAAATACTGCGAAATACTCATTCGGACTAGTGAACGTTCACCAATTTAAAAGTTGAGGAGGGGGGATGGTTGAATCGATATAAATGCGCAAAAGAATTATTTCTCAACAATAACCGTTTCTTTTTGATTGCTTAAGGTTCCTTGTTCAATAATTGCCACAGTTAATCGAGAGATGGCTACACGTTTGCCTGTAGCTTCTTCGGTGATGTCGGTTTGCCATACTTGGGTGCGTCGACCAACATGAAGAGGGGTACAAATACCAACTACGTGCCCTTTTGTCACAGCGCGAATATGATTTGCATTGATTTCCAAGCCGACTGCACGATATTTTTCTGGGTCAATCGTCATCCATGCTGAAACGCTACCTAATGTCTCAGATAAGACACAGCTTGCGCCACCGTGTAAGATGCCAAAGGGTTGCGTGGTTCGCTGATCAACTGGCATACGCGCTTTTAAAAAATTAGATCCAATTTCAGAAAAATGAATACCAATATGAATGCCCATATTGGCATTGCGTAGCCCTTCTAGGTAATCAAGGGTATAGGCTTTAAACCAGATATTATCCATTGTTATGCGTGTTTTAAGAAAAAAGTAAAGTATCTTTCTCTATCGAGAGATTAGGAAAGCAGCTATAAATATTTATTTAGGGAAGTGAGAAAATGTTAGGGTAATCAATCTAGTAATCATTAACGATTTCTTCATTGCTATCTTCTGCAACAGTATCTTTATTATAATCGAGTGGTTGTGTCAATGTTGGGCGATTTGATCGTATTCGATCTGGTGCTGGAGGAGAAGATAGTAGTTCATTTCTTGTGTTGCTGAGATGGGTGGGATTGGTTATGCCTGACTGATGGGTTTGATTGAATTCATTCTTTTCATTTTCTTGTGCTGCCGGAATGATGAATCCCCCCGTTAGGAAAATGAAAGCTAAAGTCAGTAAAATTTTTTGACTTTTAAGAATGAATTGTTCAGTGTTGCGACTAATTGGGTTGGTAGTATTAATCTTCCAGTGTTTTAGCAAAATAGATATAAGGATTGCTAGAAGACCCGCAAAAAACCAAGAATTGTCAAAATATCCCAAGGTTGCTAAATCATTCATTGTTCAGAAGCTGGATTTGTTCTTTGATTATTGCTAATAGTAAAGTTGGACGATCTATCCATTATTGTCTATTTTATTGGGTTACGCGCGTTTCGGATTGCTTCAGCTAACTGGTGCACGGACATTGCATAAAATGAACTGCGATTATAGCGCGTGATAACATAAAAATTTTTAAAACCTAACCAATACTGAAAGTTTTCGTTATCTTTTAACTCAATCAGTGCCGCAAGTCGCTCATTCTCGAACGATTGCATTGGGATAATGCTCACTTCTTGAAGTTGCTTAATGGTATGCTTTGGCTCGATTCCACTTTCAAGTATTTCCTGTAAATGATCTGCTTTTACACTGGATTGAATTACAATCGGTCCCCCTACTTCCCATCCATATTGTTTTAAATAGTTGGCAACACTCCCTATTGCATCGGCTACGCTATTTGCTAGATCTACTTTACCATCACCGTCAAAGTCAACAGCAAATTTCCTATAGCTTCCTGGCATAAATTGAGGAATTCCAATCGCGCCGGCGTAAGAACCTCTGATACTGAGTAAATCAAAATTTTGCTCTTGAGCAAGCAATAAATATTGAACAAGTTCACTACGAAAAAACTCAGCCCTTTTAGGAAAATCAAATGCAAGTGTAGTAAGCGCATCAATGACACGGTGTTTTCCAGTAGATGCACCATAGGATGTTTCTACACCGATGATGGCAACAATTATTTCTTCCGGAATACCGTATTCTTGATTAGCGCGTTGGAGTATATTGTTATGCTGATTCCAGAAGCTAACTCCATTCTTAATACGCTGAGGATTAACAAAACGGGAGCGATATTGACTCCAAGGTATTGCTGATGAAGGAGTTGAGATCAAATTGATAATTGAAGGCTGGAATTGAACTTTACTAAATATACCTTCCAGTCTGGGTCTGCTAAATCCGTGTTGAGTGACCATTTCATCGATAAAGGCTTTAATTTCTGGGCGAGTGGGGGAAGCCACTGTAATAGTTTCCCAAAGCAGCATACAAATTCCGAGCAGCAAAAGATAGGTTTGCCGACTGCTAATTCTTGGGGTTGCTTTGTAGTAAATCGGAGGCCAGTAAATGCCTTTTTCTAATTTGTTCTCAGGTTTAGGTAGCCTCATAATAGATCAATATAATGTTAGGAGCTTGATTGTAGTATTGATATGTCTTAGTTAGATTCAATTTAAAATAAAGTCTACTCGTAAATATATTGGGATGTCATCGAATATTTTTCCTGATGATACACATTGCTTGCTTCCCATTTTCTTTTTTTTTCTATACTATATCCATTATACTGATTACACATCCCAAATTAGTTTCATTCCAGCTTAAAAGTCTTAATAACCAAATAATAACTGAAACTTAATCTCGAAATTATTAAGTTAATGGTTATCACTATCTGAAATCGATACATATGAGGTACTCATGGCGCAACATATTCACTATATAACTGACGCAACATTTGAGGCAGAAGTTTTGCAATCATCCACACCTGTATTAGTTGATTACTGGGCCGAGTGGTGTGGTCCTTGTAAGATGATTGCTCCTATTCTTGACGAGGTGGCTAACGAATATAATGATCGCCTTAAAATCGCAAAACTGAATATTGATGAGAATCAACATATTCCTCAAAAATATGGAATTCGTGGGATTCCAACTTTAATGTTATTCAAGAACGGCAATATTGAAGCGACCAAAGTGGGTGCATTATCAAAGTCTCAGCTAACGGCTTTTATTGATAGCCATCTTTGAAATAACTAATCAAGCTACCTGACAACTAATATAAAAATAAGTTTGTATTTCCTTGGTGATCAGTCAGCAGTTTACATCTAAGATTCTTCAAGTTTTTCTTTTCTGATCTTTCAATAATATTCTCCATGCGCTTATCTGATCTAAAAAGCCTTCATGTTTCCGAATTAATTAAAATGGCAGTTGCAAATGAAGTTGAGGGGGCCAATCGTTTACGAAAGCAAGATTTAATTTTTGCTTTGTTAAAAAACCAAGCGCGCAAGAATGAGAGTATTTTTGGTGAAGGTACTTTGGAAATTTTGCAAGATGGTTTCGGTTTTTTGCGTTCTCCTGATACTTCCTATTTGGCTGGTCCCGATGATATTTATATTTCCCCAAGCCAAATTCGACGGTTTAATTTGCACACCGGAGACTCGGTAGATGGTGAGATACGTCCACCGAAGGATGGTGAGCGTTATTTTGCTTTAGTCAAAGTTGATAAAGTTAATAATGAACCGCCTGAAAATTCTAAGCGTAAAATTCTGTTTGAGAATTTGACCCCTCTATTTCCTACTGAACGTTTAGTGCTAGAACGCGATATCCGAGCCGAAGAGAATACTACTGGAAGAATTATCGATCTTATTGCACCGATAGGCAAAGGGCAAAGAGGGTTATTGGTTGCCAGTCCAAAATCAGGAAAAACAGTGATGCTGCAACATATTGCGCATTCGATCGCGGCAAACCATCCTGACGTTATTTTGATGGTTTTGCTGATAGATGAGCGCCCTGAAGAGGTGACCGAAATGATTCGTTCGGTGAGGGGTGAAGTTATTTCTTCCACTTTTGATGAGTCTGCTGCCAGGCATGTGCAGGTTGCTGATATGGTGATAGAAAAAGCTAAACGATTAGTCGAGCACAAAAAAGATGTCGTAATATTACTCGACTCGATAACCCGCTTGGCACGTGCCTACAATACCGTAGTGCCAGCTTCAGGTAAGGTGCTGACGGGTGGTGTGGATGCTAATGCCTTGCAACGCCCCAAACGGTTCTTTGGTGCTGCGCGAAATATTGAAGAAGGGGGATCGTTAACCATTATTGCCACTGCGCTGGTTGATACAGGCTCTCGTATGGATGATGTGATATACGAGGAATTTAAGGGTACCGGTAATATGGAAATCCATCTGGATCGCCGAATGGCCGAAAAACGCATTTATCCTGCAATTAATGTTAATCGATCAGGAACGCGAAGAGAAGAGCTATTATTGCCTCAAGATGTGCTGCAAAAGATATGGATTCTCCGTAAATTACTTTATCCGATGGATGATATGGATGCGATGTCGTTCTTACTAGATAAGATTAAAGCAACTAAAAATAATGCTGATTTTTTTGATTCGATGCGCAGAGTCTAAGATGTATGTGGATTACACAATAAGGATGTTATTAGGTGTATTCAATGTGGGAAGAAATTTATTCGTACAATTACCCGGATTTTTGGGGATATAAAGTGTAGAAGTGTTTTTTTATAGTTAATTGCATACTCTGTATAGAATTGGCTCACATAAAGTCACGAAGCAGCAAAGAAGGTGGCTTCAGGCCTAAAGTACTGTCGTGCACAATATCTGACGCAAATTGTGTTCTATTGCGTATCTATTCCCTGGGATTTTCTTAATTTTCATACAAAACTGAATAAATTATGAGGTTGTCGGAGAAGAGAAGGGGAATTGCATTTGGCTTCGACAAGTAATATAAATCTAAGCAATGCGTTTGATTTCTTATGTGGCAGTAAGCTATTTATTGACTTGCAATAATAATACATCGATAATGGTAGATTATTTTGGAGGGGTTCCCGAGCGGTCAAAGGGATCAGACTGTAAATCTGACGGCTCTGCCTTCGAAGGTTCGAATCCTTCCCCCTCCACCAAAACTCTTGGCTTTTACCAAGTTGGTTAAGCTCTACTAGTTAATAGAAACTGAATTGATGGTAATGGTAGTTTGAGAGCGCGGGTGTAGCTCAATGGTAGAGCAGAAGCCTTCCAAGCTTACGACGAGGGTT
>CAZIDT010000001.1:0-20890 GCA_964537855.1 uncultured Nitrosomonas sp. | reverse complement strand
TGTCATTCCGATCGATTTGTGGAATTCGAGCATTCGGTGGAGAAGCCTGCAAGGACCGATTATAAGCCAATTAGCCCTCCCGTATTCGCTACCAGAAATAGCTGCAAGCTGACTGATCACTCATCAAGAGAATATTCACTAACGATTCACTATCCCTATCCATTCAGAAATGATAGCTATAAAGATTCCCTTGATTAAACCGTACTTAGTCTTTCATGAGAGAGAAATTTTTCATGAAATTCCTATTAACGTGAGTTGGCCCCATCAGTGTTAAAACTGATGGGGTTTTTTATTTAGCTGCGCGCGTGATCTGATCAGATTGCTAAAGATGGTACAAATTAATGCTCATAGAGCTTGTCAGTTTGTTCATGGCGCTCCTGAGCTTCAATACATAGCGAAGCCGTTGGTCTCGCCAATAACCGCGGAATACCGATTGGCTCACCCGTCTCTTCACACCAACCGTAAGTCCCATCTTCGATACGCTTGAGCGCATCTTCAATCTTTCTGAGCAATTTACGTTCTCGATCCCTTACTTTAAACTCTAACAAATACTCCTCTTCTGTACTTGCTCGATCATTAGGATCAGCACCAGGCTCGGTATTCTGGATAGATTCAAGCGTTTTCTGAGCATTCTCAAGAAGTGCCTGTTTCTCACTTTCAAGTCGCTCGCGAAAAAAAGCCAGCTGTGCTGCGCACATATATTCACCAGCTGGAACTTCGTGGATTTCATGTTTTTCGGATTTATTTGAAGAATCAGGTTGTTTTTTACGGGATACCATATTTTTTAGTAATTGCTTAGAATGAAAAATTTCACTTGCACAACATAAATGACACAAAACTACCAAAGTTTTGTACCTACTCCCCGAGCAGCTCAATACTCTGCAATTTTCTATAACATACTGCAAAGCAACTAGATACCATATATCAGCTTATAAAAGCAATATTAAAAATCATAAAAAAGATTAAAAATACTCAAACAATTCAGTACAACTTGCGAATTCTATATTTTAATAAGGAATTATTTCAATTAATAATTATCCATTTCAATAAATATTGATAGGCGAGATTAAATTGGAAGTATTGCACCACTCAAACTAAATTCTGGTATTTACTGTCAACCGCCTTTTAGCTATTCTCACCCTAACTAATTTTAATACCCAATGCTATCGGTTCATAATCTTAGTCTCCAGCAATCAGATAGAGTACTCTGCAATTCGCTTAGTTTTACGATTAACCCTGGAGAATTTTGGATTATCTTAGGAGAAAATGGTTGTGGAAAATCCACACTATTACAGACGATGAGTCGACTCCGAATCGAAAATAGCGGAACTATTACGCTGCAAGAAAAACCACTAGAAAAAATTTATCAACCCCTGCTTGCGCAACAAATTGGGATTTTATTACAAGAAGAAGCCCCGGAATTCTGGGGAAAAGTTAGAGAGTATATTCTTCTTGGCCGTCATCCTTACAAAAAAACGTTATCTAGATGGGATCATTCGGATCTTACGATAGTTGATCAAATTCTTAAAACTCACGCATTAGAATCGCTTGCCGATCGTTCTTTTAATACACTTTCAGGAGGTGAACGCCAGCGCGTTCGTATTGCTCAGTTGTTAGCGCAATCTCCTCAGTATTTCTTGCTAGATGAGCCGCTGCAACATCTAGATTTACGACACCAGCTCCATGTAATGACTTTATTTAAAAATATTTCCAAGAAAAATTGTGCAGTGGTGATGGTTCTACATGATCTCAACTGGCTAAACCACTTTGGAGATCACATCTTGATGATGTTTAGTGACGGACATGCACTTAGCGGGCCTAAAGAGATGATTCTAAACCAAGCTAATTTAGATAAACTTTATCAATGCCCTATCGCCTATTTTAAGCATTACATTAACATCGTTTAGTCATCGTTACTCAAACGCATCAGTGTATAATACTTAATGACACTTCTAGCACCTTGTAATGATACGTAAATTTATTAAGCGCTTCTTCAGTCGGGCAATTCCTCCATCTGCCCAGGATGTGGTACCCCCAACGCTTTGTAGGATTTCACGTAAACAGCATGGCGTATCACGAAACCAGATTAGTGCTAGCGCCTTAAAAGTTACGCTCACACTACAGCAAGCTGGATATTCCGCCTATATCGTGGGTGGCGCGATTCGTGATCTGTTACTTGGTATTAAGCCTAAGGATTTCGATATTGCAACGAATGCGATGCCTGAAGAAGTCAGAGCCCTATTTCGTAGATCACGAATCATTGGCAGACGGTTTCGTCTGGTTCACGTAATGTTTGGCGATGAAATCGTTGAAGTATCAACATTTCGTGCAAATTATACAGCCGATAGTGAAGCCGGCATGATGGAACCCAATCCTGCTGACTCTCACGGCCGATTGCTCCATGATAATATCTTTGGTAGCCAAGAAGAAGATGTGCTCCGCCGTGACTTCACGATGAATGCACTTCTCTATAATCCAGCTACAGAAGAAATTCTCGATTATTTAAATGGCTATCAAGATATTCAAGCAAAGTGTTTACGCATCATTGGCAACCCCGAGCAGCGTTATCGAGAAGATCCGGTTCGTATGTTACGTGCTGTCCGATTAGCAGCGAAGCTTAATGTTCAACTTGACGAAATAACCGCAGCACCAATCGGGGATCTAGCTGCTCTCTTGCAAAATGTACCTTCGGCACGCTTATTCGATGAAACACTAAAATTATTATTATCTGGCCATTCTTTGGCATGTCTGATCGATCTACGTAAACGTGGCCTACACCATGGAATATTGCCCATACTCGACATCGTTCTAGAACAACCGCTTGGAGAGCGTTTTATATCGATTGCCCTTAAAAATACTGATGAAAGAATTCAACAAAATAAACCAGTCTCCGCTGGTTTTATGTTTGCCATCCTACTCTGGCACGAAACACTTTCAGCTTGGAATCGTCGATTAGCTCAGGATGAAAAACCAATACCAGCTCTTCATCAAGCAATGATTGAAACACTATCTACGCAACGTGCCCAGATTGCTATGCCAAGACGGTTTGATTCCATGATATACGATATTTGGACATTGCAACCGCGCTTCCAATCACGCTCAGGAATCAGACCCTATCGACTATTAGAACATCCGCGGTTCCGAGCAGCCTATGATTTCTTATGGTTACGCTGTGAAAGCGGCGAAATTGATAAAGAAATTGCTGAATGGTGGCACGCGTTCCAACATGCGAGTCCAGAGAATAGAGAAGCGATGCTCATCAAGGAAACACCAACTAAAAAACGTAAACGTAACACCCGAAAACGAAAACCAATCGCACAAACCAATGAACAACTCAAAGATTCCCCAGCCATTGGAGAAAACTAAATCAGATCATATCGCTTTCATTGGATTGGGAAGTAATCTTGAAAGTCCCATTTTGCAAATTCATCAAGCTATCGCTCATTTAGATCAACTTCCAGAGACTTGTATTCTAAAACAATCATCACTATACAGAAGTGCCCCGATTGATGCCCCTAATCAACCTGATTATATTAATGCTGTGGTAAAACTTAAAACATTACTGCTACCTCAGGAGTTACTTAGACATCTATTAACGATTGAAGAAAACAGTGGGCGCATACGCACTTATCTAAACGCACCGCGCATACTGGATCTTGATCTATTGTTGTATGATGACCTGCAATATCGTGAAAAAAACTTGATGGTACCCCACCCAAGAATGCATCAGCGCGCATTTGTTCTACAACCACTTGTGGAAATTGAAAGCAATTGTACTATTCCTGGCATTGGGCTAGCTTCAGAATTATTAAATCAGTGTAACCAACAAATACTAGAACGACTCGCATAATCATGCTGTTAGGTAAATACCGCTATATCGTCATTGAAGGGCCAATCGGCGTTGGCAAATCAAGCCTTGCTCAAAATATGGCCAACTATTTCAATTGTGCCACCCTATTAGAAAAACCGACCGAAAATCCTTTTCTTGATCAATTTTATAATGATATTGATCGTTACGCGTTACCAACTCAATTAACTTTTCTATTGCAACGCACTGATCAATTCCGGCAGTTAATAGAAACTAGTTTATTTAATAAGCCTTTAATTGGTGATTTCTTACTAGAAAAGGATCAATTATTTGCCAAACTCACGTTATCCAGCCAGGAATATGCTATCTACCAAAAAATTTACCAACATTTACAACCACAAGCGCCCAATCCAGATTTAATCATCTATCTACAAGCATCACCTGAAACACTCATTGACCGAATTAAACGAAGAAATCATATATTTGAGAAAGCTATCACTGAAGATTATCTTTGGAAATTAACTAATAGCTACACACAGTTCTTCCATCAATATAAAAAAGCGCCTGTCTTGATCGTGAATAGTGAAAATCTCAATTTCACCCACAATACCAAAGACTTTAATTTATTGCTCCAGCAAATTAGTCAGATGCGTGGTGCAAGAGAATATTTTAGCTGTAGTGAAATCCATTAATTAGAAAAATATATGAGAACAACACGAGACTCATTACAAAAAATGTATGTAGAGGGTAAAAAAATAACTGTGCTCACTTGTTATGATGCCACCTTTGCACACTTACTTGAAAATGCAGGGATCGATATTTTGTTAGTTGGAGACTCGCTCGGTAGTGTTTTGCAAGGTTATGACCATACATTATCCGTTACCTTGGATGATATGGTTTACCATACACAATGTGTCGCTCGGGGTTCCAATAAAGCATTCATCATGGCTGATATGCCCTTCGGCTCATCTCAAGTATCCCCTGAAGAAACCTTTGTTAATGCTGCGCGACTAATTTCTGCCGGTGCACAAATGGTTAAGATTGAAGGTGGGCACATTATGGCCGAGACAATTGATTTTCTCACTCGAAGGGGAATTCCAGTCTGTGCGCATATCGGTCTAATGCCACAAAGCGTCCATCAACTGGGAGGCTATAAAGTCCAAGGTAGGACTACAAATGAGGCTGAACAGCTGCTAAACGATGCGATGTTACTGCAAGAAGCTGGAGCAACCATGCTGCTCTTAGAAACAATCCCAGCTTCGCTTGCCAGTAAAATTACCCGTGAAGTATCGATTCCCACCATAGGAATCGGTGCAGGAATCGATTGCTCTGCACAAGTACTTGTCTTACACGACATGCTTGGAATCTTCCCGGGAAATAAGCCTCGCTTCGTTAAAAATTTCATGGATGGCGCAAGTAGTATTCAAGCAGCCATTGAGCGCTATGTTGAAGAAGTCAGAACCTGCCAATATCCGAGTACTGACCATAGCTTCTAGTAACCAAAGCACTGTGTGTTCACTTTTCTTTGATCCCCAATCGTCATGGAATTAATTTCTGATATTTCGGCACTCAGAACAAGGCTCAAATCTGAACAATCGATTGGGTTCGTTCCGACCATGGGTAATTTGCATGAAGGGCATTTATCGCTGGTAAACCTCGCGCAACAACATACTCAATGTACGGTAGTAAGCCTCTTTGTTAACCGGCTTCAATTTGCTCCCCATGAAGATTTCGATCGATACCCGCGCACGCAACAAAATGATTGTTCATTACTTGCAAAAGCAGGTGTTGATATTGTTTTTATCCCTGACGAGAAAACGCTCTATCCGTCTCCACAAACATTCCAACTTCTGTTGCCCCCTGTAGCTGATACCCTGGAAGGCGCTTTCCGTCCTGGTTTTTTTAGGGGCGTTACGACTATAGTCCTCAAACTATTCAATATCGTACAACCCAATATCGCTGTATTTGGAAAAAAAGACTATCAACAATTATTCCTGGTTCGTCGCATGATTGAGCAGTTAAATTTACCGATTACCCTCATCGCCGGTGAAACCATTCGACAAGAAGATGGGCTTGCTTTCAGTTCGCGTAATGGTTATTTAACCGCATCTGAACGTATTGAAGCTACTCAGCTTTACCAAGCCTTAAATCAAATCAAACAAGCAATTGCAGTGGGAGAACGTAACTTCAAATGGCTCGAAGAAACCGCAAAACAGCAACTCAATCAACGTAACTGGAAAGTAGACTACCTTTCGATCATGCAGCGCAATACACTCTTACCTGCCACCTCCCATGATACTGAACTCGTGATTCTGGGCGCCGCCTGGTTAGGCACAACGCGACTGATTGATAACCTCGAAGTGACCATCTCTCAACTACCCGGTTAGTACCTGACGTTAAAACTCACGCTAATTCAATATGTTCCGATCGAGGTATTCAACTCACCTTATATTTTCGCAAGGGCCTAACCAAATAAGATAAACAAAATAACAACGCACTAAATAAAACGATCGTTGTGCCCGAAGCGACGTTGAAAAAATAACTTAAATACATACCCACCAATCCCGTTGAAGCGCCGATCAGGACAGAATAGATCACCATGCGACTAAAGCTATCGGTAATCATTCTCGCGGTCATGGCTGGTGCTATCAGCGTTGCTGCCACCATAGTCACACCGACTACATTCAATGAAGCGATCACAGAAAATGTTAATAATAACGAGAACAGCAGTTGCACCGACTCTGTTTTAATACCAAAGACTTGCGCTGCTTCATAATCGAACGTCGAAAAAAGGAGCGCGCGATAGGTAAAGAACAAAACGATAAACGCTGTAACCGTAACGATTGCGATCACGATTAAATCTTGATCAGTTATACCAAGAATATTGCCAAATAACACGGCCTCAAAATTCTGTTTAAAATGGCGCAGCTTACTCACGATGGCCACACCCAGTGCAAACATGGCGGTGGTTACAATTCCAATCGCTGCGTCCAATTTAATTTTGTTATTTTTCGTAATCTTATTAATGATGAGGATAGCCAATAAACCCATTGCACAAGCACCCACATAAAAATTCAGATTAAGCGTAAAACCAACAATGGCACCACCTATTGCCGCATGCGATAGCCCGTGGCCAACATAGCTCATACCGCGCAAAACGACATAGACTCCAATCAATCCACACAAAGCCCCCACCATCAGGGCCGCCAGTAAGCCTCGGCAAAAAAACTCATACTCCAGGGGTTCAAAGAAGGCAGTCATTCGCTACTGACATCAATAAAATTCAGGGGAGTGCTGTTGGCAATTAACAAATGCCCATCATATTTGACGATGACGATATCCCCTCCGTAGGTTTGAGTGAGGATTTCGTTGGTAAAAATATCATAGGGCCTGCCCTGTGCAACGATTCCTCGATTAAAACAAATAACCCAAGGCAAGTGAGAAGCAACCGCATTTAAATCATGCGTCGTCAAAACGACGGTAATCCCTTCACGATTGAGATCACTCAGCAAATGCAACACTTCATGCTGTGTTTTAATGTCTACCCCGGAAGTGGGTTCATCCAAGATCAAAAGGCTAGGGTTGCTGATCAATGCGCGCGCCAGAAAGACCCGCTGTCGTTGCCCCCCTGAAATATCGATAATATGATGATGCAAGCAATCATCGACACCCAATTTCTCGGCGATCTCATGAATACGATGCCGTTCCACTTTACTCAGCCAGGGCCAAATACGACCATTGGTATAAAGCCCCATCATAATGACTTCTTCTGCCGTCACGGGAAAATTCCAATCAACACTTTCCAGCTGCGGCACATAACCAATCGTGCCAGGCTTTACTTTACCTACTGGCATTTTGTTCAACTGAATTTTCCCTGAAATCACCGGGTGTGTTCCTAAAATAATTTTTAGCAACGTACTCTTCCCACAAGCCGTAGGACCCACAATTCCGGCAAATTGCCCTGATGCTATTTCGAGCGAAAGATCAGAAAAAACAATATTACGGTCATAGCCCGCAGTGACCTGATTGAGTCGAATGGCAGGATTTACTTGAAAATCAGAAGGCGATATTACTGACATCGATTCCTACCATGCAGGTTTTATCTCCTTCCAACGCCTCGGTCATAATCGTGATATTCCTGACCATCATCCCGATAAATGAATGATTAGGGGCTGGCGGTAATTCATCATCGGAAAGTTGATCGATAAATTTGACCTTGGCTTCTCGCGCAATTTGTGCCATGACTTTGCTTGGGAAAACTTCAGAACCAAATATCGCAGGCACATTCTCAGAACGGATCTGCTTAATGATATTAATCACTTCCTGTGGGCCCGGTTCAGAAAAATCATGCGGCTGGATCGCTGCAATCACCGTCATGCCATAGCGTGGCGCAAAATAGGCAAATGAATCATGGTAAGTAACCAGCTTGCGATTTTTTTCAGGAATCGAAGCTACACATTTAAAAATAGCTTGGTCGAGCTGATCTAGTTTATTCAGATAAATTTCGGTATTGCTAACATAACTCGCCTTATTCGCTGGATCTGCAGCAATGAGCTGATCGCGAATCAGCTCAACATAGCGCATCACTAATTCAATATTGAGCCACAAATGCGGATTCGGATGGCCTAGCTCGCGTGGAAAACTAAAATCATAGCGCCACTCTTCTTTACTAAGTACTTGATTCCCCAGTTGCAAAATCGGCACATGGGCTTTTTTCACTTTCTCAGCAAGCCGCAAGGTAGGTAGTTCTAGATCAAGACCATTGACGATGATCAAATCTGCTTCCTGCAATGTTTTGACATCAGAGGGAATCGGCTCAAACGTATGGGAATCCATGCCTTCCGGAACGATGCCTTTCACTACTACGTTCTTGCCTCCAACGTTTTGCACCATATTGGTAATGGGAGAAACCGTCGTTACGATTTTAACTACGTTACCCTGACCCGAAGCTACGGCGAAAGAATACGCGCAGCATAATATAACCCCAGAAAATAAAAGTCGTTGCAACATAGGGCTCCAGATTCGCATATAAATACCCCTGGTTGTTTGATCTAGATCAATATCGTATGAGAAAAAATCTATTCTTCATACATTATAGTTTAAAATCTGCTGTAGTTCACATTAGCTTCACTTTATCTTTATTAAGGTTTTACTAGTAATTCACATAAGTTTTACTTTTTTTATCTAAGATTAAGAAAAATTTAAAAGATAAAATGAGATGTATTTCTTACGTGGAACCTGAAACACTCAGGTATCTTGGTGTTTTTATATTGCTGTTCATCAGTCTGCTCCCGCTTAAAAGCAGAGCTGCGGGTGTTCCTACGCTCCGTCCCATCAACGTCGTCGCAAAACCTAAAGAATTAATTGGTATAGCAAACTCAGCCAATGAAGGGACTGTGCTCAAACGTCAGCTTGATTTACGCACTGTTTATCGACCAGGGGAGCTACTTGAGACGGTGCCCGGTTTAATCGTGACGCAACACAGCGGTGAAGGTAAAGCCAATCAATATTTTTTGCGCGGCTTTAACTTAGACCATGGAACCGATCTGCGCATTTCGGTTGACGGCATGCTGGTCAATCAACGTTCGCATGGGCATGGTCAAGGTTGGGCTGATACCAATTTTATTATTCCTGAGCTAACCAGCAGCTTACAATATCAGAAAGGGCCTTATTATGCAGATCAAGGCGATTTCTCTTCAGCCGGCGCGATTCATATGGGCTACGCGGATACCCTTCCGAAAGGTATTCTAAGCTATGGCATTGGACAACAAGGATTCATGCGCGGCCTAATCGCCAAATCCCATCAAGTCGGCCAGGGAAATTTTCTCTATGCGACCGAATTGCTGACCAAAGATGGACCTTGGATTAAGCACGAAGATTTTAATAAGTTCAATTCGGTACTGCGCTATAGTCAGAACGATGGCCCAACCAAATTCAATATTACTGCGATGGGTTATGGTGGAAAATGGAACTCGACCGATCAGATTCCACTACGTGGCGTAACCAGCGGATTGGTACCAAGATTGGGTGCAATTGATCCCAGTGATGGCGGCGAATCGCATCGCTTTAGTCTTTCTAGCACGTTACAACATGAAAGCCGATGGGGTATCACGCAGGTTAATTTGTATACCGTACATTCCAATCTGGCGCTATTTTCGAATTTCACCTATTTTCTTGATAACCCCATTCAGGGCGATCAGTTTTCTCAACTCGATAAGCGTTTCCAATCTGCCATGAACTTGGGACATATGTGGGTAAATAAAATTGGGCGATTTGAAGTAGAAAATAGTGTCGGCATGCAATTTCAAAATGACATCATCGATAATGGATTGCTCACCACACAGCAACGACATACGTTATCCACCATTCGACGTGATCATATCAACCAGAATAGCTTAGGTATCTACTATCAAAATAGTGTGCAATGGTTTGAAAAATTTCGCAGTGTAACCGGTGTACGCTCCGATTATTACTGGTTTGATGTCAACAGTCAGCTAAACGTGAATTCAGGTAATCGGTTTGACAGCATTACCAATCCTAAACTGAGTTTAATATTCGGCCCATGGGTCCAAACCGAATTTTATTTCAATTATGGTGGAGGCTTTCATAGCAATGACGCACGCGGAACAACGGCTACAATTGACCCTAAAACAGGAGATTCTATTAACAGAGTTCATCCATTGGTGCGCTCTATAGGCTATGAAGTAGGAGTGCGAACAGCGGTAGTTCCGGGATTGCAGGCTTCATTTGCACTATTTAAACTAGACATGGATTCTGAGTTATTATTTGTCGGCGATGCAGGTACAACCGTGGCCAGCAGGCCCAGCCAACGTGAAGGGTTTGAAATTTCGACGTTTTATATGCCAACGCCTTGGTTAATGATCGATCTCGATTATGCATTGGCCAGAGCACGTTTTAGTGATAGTGATCCCAGCGGTGATCATATTCCAGGTGCTATTCGTGGTGTCGGAAAAGCTGCTATTTCTATTGACAATATTGGCCCGATCTTTGGTAGTATGCAATTTCGCTACTTTGGCAAACGCTCACTCATCGAAGATAATAGCGTGCGCTCCAACCATACCATGACCCTGAATGGCCAAATCGGTTATAAGATTAGCAGTGATGTTCGGTTAATCCTACAAGCGTTTAATTTATTGAATACCAAAGCGCATGCCATCGATTATTACTATACTTCTCGACTACCAGGAGAATCCTTAGGTGGAATCAATGATTTACATTTTCATCCGATCGAATCACGATCATTCCGCCTTAACCTCGTGATGAACTTTTAGTTTTACCGCAATTATTTATTAATGCTTGTGTGTCCAGTTAGGAGAAATTAAATTTATGGAACGCTTTACGATTTCAATGGATGATCAGCTCTTCCAACAGTTTGACCAGTTAGCCCATAAACAAGGTTATGATAATCGATCAGAAGCGATTCGTGATTTAGTTCGGGATTACCTCGAATCTGCCCGATTACAAAAGGATATTCAAGGTTATTGCATCGCAACGTTGAGTTATATCTACAACCACCATGAACGAGATCTCGCCAGCCAAGTGACTTCGACACACCACCACCACCATGATCTGACACTCTCTAGCATGCACGTACATATGGATCATGATAATTGTCTGGAAATTGTGATCCTCAAAGGAACCATTCAAGATGTCAGGCGGTTTGCTAACCAAGTCATCGCTACAAACGGGGTACGGCATGGAAAGCTCCATATCGTCCCGATAGAACTTTCACAGGAACATCATGAGCATTCTTCAGTTCCTCATACCCACATTAGTCCACTGACCTAATCACATTCCACCAAGAAAAAACCCGCCAGAAGGCGGGTTTAATCAATTCAATCTAAGCTCAACTCAACTTTTCCAGAATCTCGATTTACTAGCAGCAAATAAAAACATCCACATCACCAAAACAAAAGGTAAGGTAAGGGTTGGTAATCCAATGGGTGCTAGGAAATTTGCCAACCCAGCTTGACAGATAATCGTTAAGACTCCAGCCAATAACGCGAGTAAAGCGGTGCCGTTAGAGGGTTTGAGAAAAACCCAGCCAACCGCCATCATGGTCAGAACAGGATTAAACGCATACAATCCGAGTTCAATCAAGGTTTTATCCGCACCCAGTAAGACTGGAACCGCAACACCGACAATGGCGCCTAGCAATGCCATCACTGCACCGCGCAACGAAGTTATCGCGATACCGATCAGAAATAGAATGCCCACAATGACACTATCAGCAAACATCACTTCCCCTATCCCTTTGGTAATCGCTGTATACCAGGCTTCAACGGTTGCTTGGCTAAAGTTGGTATACCATGCTTCTATGGTTGCTGCGGAGGTAGTTGCGATATCTGCTGGAATTCCAGGCGCTGGCAGTAAAGAGCCCCGAGAAAAACCATCAAAAGAATAAACCGCAACCATGAACATCCAGCATGTCAGAACAAAAGGTGATGTCGAAGCAGGAATGCTATACGGTTGCAGAATACGCATCAAAGCTGCTAACACGACAGTCGATAGGATTGAGGCCAACACAACATAAAGCCAAAGTTGAGGGGTATTTTCAAGGAATAAGAATAAGCAGGGTCCAACGAGCGTGCCATTGAAACCATAAAGCCCTGCATCGATATCATCATCAGCGAAACCTAATAAATAGGCTGCAACAGTACTACTCACGACACCTACCGTTGCTGCGAGACCTGCAGTGATTCCACCTACATATAAAGCGATCAAGAAAATAAGCCCAGTAACCGCATTGCAGCAAAAAAAGACTTGCCCAACCCCTCTAAGAATAACTCTTAGCGGCTTTGGAATTGCATTGTCAATAGCCATCGACCATCCCATAGTGACTAACTCCTCAAGTAGTATTTTGTAAAATAAAACTGCGATAACTCGACTAAAACTTTAACTTAGCTTAATTAGCTAAGTTGCCAGCAAAAAAGCTTCTACTTAGATTTTTGCTTTACTTCATCTAGTAATCCTTGCTTCACAATGAAATCGACAACTTGATCAACGCCCTGCCCTGTGTGCATATTGGTAAACACAAAGGGTCGATCTCCTCTCATCCGCTTAGCATCTCGCTCCATAACTTCCAGGCTAGCTCCAACATAAGGTGCTAAGTCAATCTTATTGATAACCAATAAAGCAGAGCGTGTAATTCCCGGACCACCTTTACGCGGTATCTTTTCGCCTGCAGCAACATCGATGACGTAAATGGTTAAATCCGATAGTTCGGGACTAAACGTCGAAGCCAGATTATCACCTCCCGATTCGACCAAGATTAGATCAAGATTTGGAAAATCATGCGTCATGCGTGCAATCGCTTCTAAGTTAATCGAAGCATCTTCGCGAATGGCTGTATGGGGACACCCTCCCGTTTCTACTCCCATCAATCGCTCTGGTGGCAAAGCATTGGCACGAAGCAAAATTTCCATATCCTCTTTGGTATAGATATCATTGGTAATGACAGCCATTTCATAGCGGTCACGCATGCGCTTGCTCAATGCTTCGCATAATGCTGTTTTACCTGATCCAACCGGACCGCCTATTCCTACTCGTAGTGGGTTTGATTGTTTGTTAGTGTGGTTCATATCAAATCAAATTAAATTATGATCGGTAAACTCTACTGTATTGCGTCTCATGTTGCATGGAAAGGAGTGAAAGTCCCGGCGCCCAATTGGATAACTCATCATCGTTAAGCTGTTGGCTTCGCTGAGCTGCATTCTCAATTTCAACATGCAATGACAGGAGAAGACTTTGTCCTGAAACTTGCCCAAGGGGTACAGATTTAACACAAGCAAGTACTTGATTCTCAACCATTGAAAATAACATTCCCGAAAGTGCAGCTTCATGTGGAATATCTAATGCAACGGCTGCACAAGCAAAGGCAGTAGGTAAAGGAATTTCCGACTGATTAGCAAGTATCGCTTGTAAAGATGCATCAGCAACCTTTAAATCGGTAATCAATTTACTGAGGGAATACCCCATTTGTAGCGTTTCTGCACGAAACTCGGCGGTATCTCTTGCAGCAACAAAGCATTCTGTCCAATAACTGACTTGTTCGGCATCATGAGTAGCAAAAGCTTTAAGTAATCGCCACAGAATAGGCGCTTCAAAATCAGCCACTATGCTCAGCGATTCAGCAATCCATTTGCGTGCTGAGCTTTGATCATGAATAGCTCCACGTTCAATCGCTGACTCTATCCCCTGTGAATAGGTATACGCGCCAATGGGTAGTGACGGACTTGCTAACTGCAATAGTCGAAGTAGTGATGTAGCTTGCAAAGCGACTCCTATCCTTGTGTATCAGAAGGTCGATGAATTTTTTGTCGCGCTGGAATGGGTGCTAATGGCCCATGAGCATGATAATGCCCATCACCATGATGATGCCCGCCTCCACTGCTATATGCGCCTGATTCGGGCTCAAATTGCGCATTTTCCTCGGTAATCGTAGCGCCGAGTCCTTCAAGCATTTGCTTTAATACCGAATCTTGAAGAATGCGCAAAAAACCATCACCTACTTGTGTTTGCGTATGACGATTCCCCAAATGGAATGCACAGCGCAATAAATCATGGGGTGTTCGGCAGGTTATCTTAAAGGTAGGCTCATGGGCAGCAATGATCTGAATCACATGCCCATCAGCGCTCTTGAGTAAATCATTATGACGAAGCGTCGTACCACGCTCCGTAAAAATAGCGACTTCTTCTCCAGAAGCAAGGGTTGCTCTTAACCGACTATTCTCACGCTTCTCGTAAGGCAGAACTAGTTGAGCGTAAATTGTCTCAGCATGATCGATTTTAGTATTTAATGTAATCATCTGTTTTTATTCTGGTTTATCGATAAGTTTTAGATGATTACTATCACAACCTTCATTAATGTTTAGACGGTTGTGATAGTCATTCCCAAATAGCGCAATCCATTATTCCTCAGCTAAACCCTGATGGGCTGGTGGTGTATGAACTGCGCTACTTGAACGCGCTTCCCGTTGTTAGAATAAGAAATACCGTTGCGCCATCGGCAATACGTCTTCTGCACCACAGGTGAGTAATTGTCCATCGGCACGAACTTCATATGTTTCTGGATCAACTTCCATCTTCGGTGTCGCGCTATTGTGAATCATGTCTTTCTTACGTAAATTACGCGTGTTTTTGACTGCAATAATATTTTTGTCTAGCTTGAGTTGATCGACTAGACCCGAACTTAACGCAGCTTGAGACGCAAACGTAAAGCAAGATGTTTTGATTCCGCCACCGTATCCACCAAACATATAACGATAATGGACGGGTTGTGGTGTCGGAATCGATGCATTCGGATCGCCCATCAATGAAGCTGCAATCATGCCACCTTTAAGGATCATCGAGGGTTTAACACCGAAGAAAGCCGGTCTCCAGAGCACTAAGTCTGCATATTTTCCGACTTCGACTGAACCGATCGCGTGTGCGATACCATGGGTAATCGCAGGGTTGATCGTGTATTTTGCAACATAGCGTTTCACGCGGAAATTATCGTTCCTAGAATTATCTTCTTGTAAGGTACCCCGTTGTATTTTCATTTTGTGCGCTGTCTGCCAGGTACGCAATACTACTTCACCGATACGCCCCATCGCTTGCGAATCCGATGACATCATCGAAATAGCGCCCATATCATGCAAAATATCTTCTGCTGCAATGGTTTCTTTACGAATGCGAGACTCAGCAAAAGCCAAATCTTCCGCAATATTGGCGTGCAAGTGATGGCAAACCATCAACATGTCCAAATGTTCGTCCAAGGTATTCACGGTATAAGGACGCGTTGGATTGGTTGAAGAAGGCAAAACATTATCAAGGCCAACCACTGCAATGATATCTGGTGCATGACCACCACCGGCTCCCTCAGTATGGAAGGTATGAATGGTACGGTCTTTCATCGCGGCAATGGTATTCTCTAAATAGCCACCTTCGTTGATGGTATCCGTATGGATAGCGACTTGAACATCATACTTATCTGCCACTGCTAAGCAATTATCAATCGCAGCATAAGTCGTTCCCCAGTCCTCATGAAGTTTAAGGCCACAACCGCCAGCTAAAATTTGCTCTTCAAGCGGAGTCGGTAAGCTTGTGTTACCTTTACCAAAGAAACCGGTATTCATCACGATTCCATCAGAAGCTCTCAGCATCGAGTGAATATGCCAAGGACCCGGAGTACAAGTCGTTGCAGCAGTACCGACAGCCGGCCCCGTTCCGCCACCTAACATGGTGGTAATACCATTCATCATGGCATCTTCGGCTTGCTGAGGTGAAATGAAGTGAATATGTGTATCAACACCACCTGCTGTTACGATCATATTCTCACCCGCAATGATTTCAGTCGCCGCACCAATTGCCATGGTTACATTAGGCTGGATATCTGGGTTACCGGCTTTACCAATCGCAGCAATCTTGCCATTCTTAAGGCCAATATCCGCTTTAACAATGCCCCAATGATCAACAATCACAGCATTGGTAATCACCGTATCCATCACATCTGCATGGTTACGTTGCGATTGTCCCATACCATCACGTATTACTTTACCTCCACCAAATTTTACTTCCTCACCATAGGTTGTAAAATCTTTTTCAATCTCAATAAAAAGCTCTGTGTCAGCAAGTCGCACACGGTCGCCTGTTGTCGGACCCATCATTTCTGCATAGGTTTGACGGGAAATTTTTACGCTCATTTTTTTGCTCCTCTAAAATTTATTCGGATACAACTATTTAAGTTTACCCATCACTTTTTGATTGAACCCATAGACAGTTCTGTCCCCAGATAACTCAACAAGCTCAACGGTTCTCTCTTGACCGGGCTCAAAACGGACAGCCGTACCCGCCATAATATTGAGACGCATACCATAAGCTGCATCTCTGTCGAATTTCATCGCTGAATTGACTTCATAAAAATGAAAATGGGACCCAATTTGAATTGGGCGATCTCCGCCATTAGAAACGGTTAGGGTTTTCGTTTTTCTGCCCACATTTAATTCAATCTCACCACTTTCAGTAAACACTTCGCCTGGTATCATAGGCACTCTCATGACAATCTCCTATCTTGATCAATTAGACTATTGGATTATGAACCGTAACCAATTTCGTTCCATCTGGAAAAGTAGCTTCTACTTGAATGTCAGGAATCATTTCAGGAACCCCCTCCATTACATCAGATCGATTTAGTACTTTCTGACCAGCCACCATTAATTCAGCAACGGTACGGCCATCTCTTGCACCTTCCAATACTGCACAAGTTATTAATGCCACAGCTTCAGGATAATTGAGTCTTAAGCCGCGCGCTTTTCTTCTTTCTGCTAGCAATCCAGCCGTAAATATTTGTAATTTATCTTTCTCTCTTGGTGTTAAATCCATTTCATTTTCTCCTAAGTAAAATAAAGTTTCGGATGATGGGTGCTACCTAGTGTTCACAATTCGCTTCTTCAACATACATTGATCTCAAGTGTTCCACATACGCGGCACAATCGCTGGATAACCCAGTATGGCTGGTCGAAATAATCCCCACACATGCAGCATGATCCGACGAGCCCTTTCACTTGAATGACCAAGATAACGCACTACAATAATTGACTTAAGCTGTGAAATACCTACCTGATCAGCCTTATCAGTTAACTCCCCTGCTTCCGATCGAGCTAAATCAATTAGAGACTGTGGAATCGTTTTTCCGGTCAGTAATAACGTCGCACAAACGGTAAAACCAGAAAGTGCCAAAGACCCTGTCATCGCAGAGCTTTTTCCTTGTAGGCATATCTGCTCAAGCCAAAGCATTTTTCCATTCCGGCGTATACTTGTTCGTTGTCGAATCTGGCCATCGTTAAATGTTTCGCCATGCGCCGTTCGACCAAAACACAAGATCTCACATCCAACATAAATCGCATCATCTTTAAGGGTTACTTGATGGTCGATATTGACATTGGCGTGATTATAAAAAATCGTCTCCTGTGGCACCCACTCTAAGGCAGCCCCTTCAGCAACACTAATCCGAATCCTCTGATGTGAAATATTGCCATTGGCTTTGTACCACTTTGCAGCACCCGGTGTGGTAATCTGAACCTTTGCTAAGGCATCAACTTGGGCGCTTATTTCAAGATCATCGCCGCCTACCACCCCACCCGGCGGGTGAATAATCACAGCGTGGCAAATGTTTCGCCCTTCTGGATAGAGAGGTTTCTGAATTAATAGCGGTCCATAATGATCTCGTTCTACCAAGCGAGTTACCCCATCGAATTCGCTAAATCTCATCGATAGTCTTGCTCGGAGTCCTTGTTGTGCCTTTTCAGTAACTGACTGGGGTTTTTGCTCAGCATTTTGCTTTCCAACCGGATAAGCCAGCACATCAGCGCTATGCTGATAAGGATTGGATGCTTCCGTACTTTTTGAAAATTGCATTATTAACGTTATAAGTTATTCAGATTTAAATCTGGAGCTGGAACGAAATCTTGAATACATCGACTGCCCGTCCTGATATACCGCTCGGCGCATAATTTAACCCTCTCGTAAAGAGATCACCATGTTGGTAGTACGCTGAAACACGGGCGTTAAATCCATCGATGATATAATTTACACCTGCTTCGATTTCATCGCGGTTACTACTCCGGTTCGGTTGCACGCTGGTAAATCTACCGTAGGGCTGAAACTGTCCAATCCCAATTTTAGTAGGAATCAAATAAAGGCCGGTTACTGTCCATGATTTACCATCAAACATACAAAAACAATCTCTGTCGTTAAACGCCGCAGTTGAATAATTTGCATAGAATTGCTTGTATTCTGCGTTAGCCGTTAACACCCCCATATTCTGCGGAAGTACTTTCTCGAACAACATATCACCGACAAAACCTAGAAAATCACTACGATGCGCGAGCGAGCCGGCACCATCTTTTTGATAGGTCATACCAAAAGCGAGCGCCAAAATGTCACCCGCTTTTCCATAGTAAGTACCAGCCGTGTAATACCCGGGATTTTTCTCGGGATTTAGAAAGTTATAGGTAAACCGCGCTGCTGTTAAAACATTGCCGCCTTGATTTGGTCCTTCACCTGTTGAAGATCGAAGTCCACGGAAGATACCCATTGCGTAGCTAAAGGTTCCTGGGACAAAACCTGGTTCTACACTACCCCACAAGGTTGCACCATCGTCACGACCATACATCCCTGCTCCACCGGAGCCATACTTAACACTAAAATCTTGAGAAAAGAATGGTGTTTTAAAACCGTCATGCGTTGCATGGAAGAAAGGGCCGTTTAACTCTCCCCGTTCGGTTGGGGCCAACATGCGGCCACCCCAGACATTGAAATAACGATTAAACTCGAATTTTGCGATCGCATCCAAGATGTTGTAGGACATCTTCGGATTGTCTTTTGAAGCGGTATTATCACAAAAATAACATTCTGTATTAATTTCAAACTTCAAATATTGGTGAAACTGACCATTTAAATAGAGACGGGCATTATCGACATTGAACCCTCCCCCTAGATTACCTGACTGTTGATTCTCAACCCATAACCCAGTCCCACGAAAACCAGCGCCCAATTTTATCCATCTCGTTTCACTTGCTTGCAATTTTAGTTTGTCAGAAATTGGCTTTACCGATACATCCATCGAATGAGCAATTGGTGATACCAGGGTCAAAAAACTTATAGCAATTAACGATATCCAATTTTTCATCTGCCATGCGCTAGTCGGTGAATCATGATGATTAACCTTTTCCATAAGATCGATTATCTCCCTATTAATGTTCTATCTGGATGTTTTATTAAATGTACTAAAATCGCGGAAACAACACAGATTCTATACAAAAGGTTAAATTCTATGGATTCGTAATATTTTTAGCCTACTGAGTATGAATCAGGTAGCATTTCTTTATCAAACAAACCCAGGGTAGTCCATGCATTATTAATGTGGAATCACACAAAATTTTCTAGCGTTGGATTGGACAAGCAATATCAAGAACTAGGAATTTGCTCATCCATAAATTGAATGAAAGACTTGAATGAAGTAGATGATAAAGAACACTAATTCAGAGATTCACTTGTATCACTTTTCTGGGCAACGAAAAGTATTTGCTCAAACCCCAGGTAGCCTAATTCTTCTGACCAATATAGGTAAGCTGACACAGATGAAAACCCCATTTCACTTAATTGCTCGAGCAACTCCCATCCGAAATGATAAAAACACAAAACACCTTTACTGTTGAGTTGATCACCATAGTACTCTGGTAGTTAGGCCAGTTTTATCGTTCCATCTGCAGCTAACCGAGCGCGTACCATGTTTTTCTCCGAGCCACGGTTAAATGGCACAGTAAAGATCAACCTTCCTCCTGGTTTTAAGCAACGCAATATTTCTAGGAAAGCAACCCGGTAATCAGGAATATGCTCGAATACATCAAAGGATAAAATATAGTCAAAAGTATTAGCTTCGAAGGTCAAACTTGTCAGTGTTTCATTTCGAATATCATTTGTATCAAGCTTTCCATAAGGTACTTTATCTGCTAGATACTCACTCCCAATAACGCTAGAATAGTTTTGCTGGAACCATTGATAGAGAGGAGTTATTTGCTCAGTCAAGTAGATATTATCATTTAGCTTGGGTTCGCATAACTTTTCAAAGATTTGAATCGCTCCGCGCATCCGGTTATTCAAATGGCAATGAGGACATACCATGTGTTCCCGCCAATTTGGTATTTTACGACCATCGGTACTCAAGAAAGCATGCGCAAAATTGCTAAAGAAGCTCACATACGTGCCACAAACATAGCAAAAACCAGGCGTAGAGAAACCTTGCTGATCACCTATTAATTGATTTTCTCTATTCGTACGATTGGTATATTCGGATACCATCTTTTCGTGATACCCCACATATTCAGCGAATGTCGAAATAGACTCTAAATATAACGGATGCTTGAATTGGCTGCACTGTCGATAATGTTTATGTATCAATAAATCATTTCTACTTGTATTAGTGGCAAACACCCGATTCCAAAAAAATTGAGCACGGTTACGGATCTTTTTAATGAGTAGACGCACCATTTTTCAAATTGAAGAAACGAGTTTATC